>JASBTO010000273.1 GCA_030148365.1 Kangiellaceae bacterium | reverse complement strand
TATCTCTTCGGTTTCCCGGGCGTAGCGCTCGCGAAACTCCGGGGATCGGGTCTTGATCTGACGCATGAAACTGACCCGCTCCGCCAGTTTGACGAGGACCGAGCGGGCATCGTCCACCATGGCCAGCAGCATCTTGCGCAGGTTTTCTACCTGCTGCCGGTCAATCTGTCCGGCCCCGGCCTGCATCTGCAGATCCCGGATCGCGTCCATCTGGCAGGCGCCCCGGGCGAGCTTGGCAATACCCGGGCCGAGGGCCTCTTCCACCTGCGCCAGTTGCAGGCTGCCGGCATTGAGGGCGGGTACCAGAATGGCCGCGCACAGGGTGTCGCCATCGACTTTCAGCTCGTTCAGGATGCCGGCAATTTCCAGGCCGGTTGCAAGAGAGTCCAACTCCAGCAGCCGGGTTCGACGCGGCGTCGCTGCCGTCGCGAGTTGGCAGGCTTTCTCGATCAATTTCTGGACCGCAGGATCCTCAAGCCCCTGACTGGCGAGCCAGTCAGGGCAACTGAATTGGTCGCTCTCGACGAGCTGGTAGATATTCTGGTTTTTGGTTTTCATTCCTGTGGGTCAATCCTTAATCCGTCAATCCCTGACAAAAAGTGCGATGGACTCGACATGGGCCGTGTGCGGGAACATGTCCATGACGCCGGCTTTTTCCAGGCGGTAACCCTGCATGCCCAACTCGCCGGCATCCCGTGCCAAGGTCGCCGGGTTACAGGAAACATAGACAATGCGTCTGGCGCCCAGCGGCTTCATTTGCCGAACCGCTTCGAGGGCGCCGGTACGGGGCGGGTCGATCAGGACCTTGTCGAAGCGTTTCCCTTTCCAGTGCTTACTATGACGTTCCGAAAACAAATCCGCCCGGTAAAACTGCACATTCTGCAGATTATTATGACGGGCGTTTGCCGCCGCCCGGCTGACCATGTCATCGTCGCCTTCGATACCCGTGACCTGTCCGGCGAGCGTCGCGGCCGGCAGGGAAAAATTTCCCAGTCCGCAAAACAGATCCAGTACCCTATCCGATCGCTCGAGCTCCAAAAGTTCGATAGCCAGCTTCACCATGCGCCGGTTGATGGCGCCGTTGACCTGGGTAAAGTCGAGCGGCAGAAAGCCCAGCTGCAAATCAAAATCCGGCAGCCGGTACCAGAGCCGCTCATCCGCAGCTTCGGGCCAGAGCAGGCTGGTCGAGGCCGGGTTACCCGGTTGCAGGTAGATCCGCGCATCGTATTGCTGACCGAAATCGCACCAGGCCTGTCGGTCGGCGTCGGACAAGGGCTGTAAATGGCGCACCACCAAGGCCACCGTCTCGTCTCCGATAGCCACTTCCAGTTGCGGCGTGGAAAATCGGCTGTCGAGTCCGGCAATGAGTTGCTTGAGGGGTTTGATCAGGGCGCTGGCCCGGGTGTCCAGCACCGCGCAATGATCGATGTCAGCGATATGGTTGCTGCGCACCTGCCGGAAGCCCACCAACACCCGGTTATCCCGGGCGACGGTTTTGACGGACAGTCGGGCTTTCTGACGGTAGCCGGTTTCCGCGTCCTGCATCGGCGGCAGCATTTCAAAATCCCGGAAGTCGGCCAAATGCCGAAATTGTTCCTGCAAAACCTTTTGCTTGTGCAGAATTTGGGAGTCCGCTGACAGGTGTTGCAAACTGCAGCCGCCGCACACGCCAAAATATTCGCACACCGGCGTAATTCGCGCCGGTGACGCCTCCATGACGGCTTCCAGGCGGGCTTCATCGAAACGGCCCCGCC
Source organism: Kangiellaceae bacterium (assembly GCA_030148365.1). Lineage (GTDB taxonomy): Bacteria > Pseudomonadota > Gammaproteobacteria > Enterobacterales > Kangiellaceae > JASBTO01. The sequence goes on along the minus strand of JASBTO010000273.1, from coordinate 5,467 downwards.
GGTTGGTTATCCGTGCTGACACCGCTTCACCGGGCAGTGCGCCCTCGACAAATACGGTTTTGCCGTCCAGCCGGCCAACCCCCCGCCCTTCATGGGACAGGCCGTCAATGGTGAGGGAGACCACCGGGCCCTGGCCCGGGGCCTTGTGGCCGCGTCGTGTCCTCGTTGCCATCAGACTCCTGTTAACCGCCCTGCCCGTCCCGGCCTCGCCAGGCGGTCAGAAACTCGTTGAAATGGGCCTTGTCTTCCTGGGCCAGCCATTCCCTGAGCCGGGTAGTCTCGGTTTCCAGCTCGTCCGGATTGAGGCGGCCCCGCATGACCTCAAAGCGCAGATAAACCAGAAAAGTATTAAGTACGTCGGTCTCGCAGTAGTTGCGGATGCCGGCGATATCCCCCGCTTGCCACGCTTCCCAGACCTTGCCGCCGCTCATGCCCATCTTGCCGGGATAGCCGAGCATTGCAGCGATGTCATCGAGGGGGGCATAGGCGCGGGGATTATAGAGTGCCAGCAGGTCCATCAGATCCAGATGGCGCTGGTGATAACGGCTGATGTAGTTGTTCCATTTGAAGTCGCCGCCGGACTCCCCGGTATCCCAGTAACGGCTGGCGACTATGCCGTGTTTCATGGCGCGGTAATGCAGCACCGGCAGATCAAAACCGCTGCCATTCCAGGACACCAGCGTGGGGGCAAACTCTTCGATGCCATTAAAAAACCGCTGGATGATTTCTGCTTCATCCGCATCCTCATCACCCAGGGACCAGACCTTCAGGCGGTCACGACTGCGGAATACGGCGGAGATGGCGACCACCCGGTGCAAATGTAGCGGCAAAAAGTCGTGCCCGACCTTTTGCTGGCGCAGGTGGCCCATGGCCGTGGCGATACCTTCGTCGTCCAGACCCTCTAACCGGTTGAGTGTGGCGCCGCTGTCGACGTCGGGGATGGTTTCGATATCAAACACAAATACGTTCATTCGGGCCGCTACTTCCTGCTGTTCCTGACACCGGGAAACCGGTGTTTCTCGTTGATTTTTCTGGATTATTCCTGTCCACCCGGCTTGAATCGGGGAACGACTCCACGTAAATTGGGAAATCAACCTTAAGTGATCGACCTGGCAACTACAAGATCGACCCGGATAATGTACCGCACGCACTTACCTGACGCCCCTGACACGGTCTGCAAGCCTGGCTGCAGCTTCCGGAAATCTGCTGGTCAGCAATCTGTTCAGGGGGCGATGGCATCTCTGCTTCTGGGATTGGCAGCGCTCTACTGGGTGGCTCCGGCAACCGCGTCCGACGCGCCCGAAATCTCTATTTTGCAACTCGGCACCGACCGTGCCGATCCCCGTGCCCTGGAAGGTTTTCGGGCTCGCCTGAGCAGTCGGGGACAGTCTTCGGTAACAGAGTACGTCGATCTGAACCAGACCATGCCCGGCCTGCTGCAAAGCCGGGTGGGCGACAACGAGAAGATTCTCGTTGCCCTGGGCTCTGCCACCGCAGAGAAAGTCCTGGCCAGTGAACTTACGCAGCCGCTGCTGGCCCTGATGATTCATCGCGCCGAATTCCTTCGCCTGCGGGCCCGGTATCCTGACCGCGAAGGGTTTACCGCGGTCTTCACCGATCAACCCATTTCCCGCCAGTTCGCTGCGGTGGCCAGACTGTTACCGGGCGCCGAGCGGATCTGCACCCTGCTTGGCGGAACCTCCGGCAGTTTCCAGCAGGAACTCGCATCCGCCGCCGCCGGTCACGGGTTGAAATTGACCAATCTGCTCCTGAAAGTAAATGACAAGCCGCAACGGGCGCTGGTGCGCATTGCCGATCAATGCGATCTCCTGCTCGCGGTCACCGACCCGATGATCTATAACGCCACCTCCCTGCGCAGCCTGATGTTATCGGCCTACCATCGGCGTATTCCCGTGCTCGGTTACTCGCCCGCTTTTGTGCGCGCCGGTGCCCTTGCCGGGCTGTTTACCCGCCCCTATCATCTCGGCGAGCAGGCCGCCGACATGGTCGACCGAATGGTAAAGGCCGGAACGGTGCCGGCACCGGAATATCCCCGCCGTTTCCAGATTATCTATAATGAAAGAGTGGCGCACCGCTGGCGACTCGCGCTACCCTCCCCGCAAGAGGTTGTCAGCGAGATCAATGTGACCGAATCCGGAGACCGGGCAGGAGAAGCCGATGAATGACTGGGGCATTCGCAGCCGGGTGCTGTTGCTGGCGCTCATCCCGACCCTGCTCATCGCCCTGGTGATGGGTCTCTATTTTATCGGCGCGCGCTTTTCCGATTTGGAATCCTCACTGAACGAGCGCGGTCGCACCATCGCCGTCAATCTTGCCTACGCCAGTGAATTCGGCGTCGCGACTGCCGACAAGAACAATCTCAAACGCCTGCTGCAATCCGCCCGGGATATCGACAGCGATCTGGTCGCCGCCGCGGTGTTCGACAAGAACAATCGACTGTTCGCCAGCACCGGCAGTCCGGCATTTATTGAAGGCCTGCTTCAGGAGGTGCCGGAAAATCTCAGCCTCACCAGCACTCGCACGACCGAGCAGGGCTTGATCTTCTACGCGCCGATTATTGAGGAGCAATTGCCCCTGTCGGACTGGGAGATCAATGAAAATCCGGGACCGCCCCAGCAAAGCGGTTATATCGCTCTGATGATGACCCAGGATTTCTATAAACTGCGGCAGTACCAGACTGTTTTCACCAGTATCCTGATCCTCATTATCGGTACCCTGCTCGGCGGATTTCTGGCCCAACGCATGGCGCGCAGCGTCACCGCGCCGATTATCAAGCTGGCCCGGGCGGTCAATCGCATCAAGGACGGCAACCTTGATACCCGGGTCGAAATCCCGTCCGGTGGCGAACTCAAGCAACTCGAAACCGGCATCAACGCCATGGCCGGGACCCTGAAAGAAAACCGCGACGAAATGCAGCAACACATCGAGCAGGCCACCGCGGATCTGAACGAAACCCTGGAGACCCTCGAGATCCGCAATCTCGAACTGGAGATTGCCCGCAAGGAAGCCCTGGAAGGCAGCCGCATCAAAACCGAGTTCCTGGCCAATATGAGCCACGAGATCCGCACGCCCATGAACAGCATGATTGGCTTTACCGATCTGATGCTGAAAACCGAACTAACCGGCGAGCAAAAGGATTTCCTCCACAACATCAAGATGTCCGCCAGCAGTCTGCTGTCGATCATCAACGACATTCTGGATTACTCGAAAATCGAAGCCGACAAGATGTCACTGGAAAGTCTGTCCTTCGACTTGCGGGAGACAGTCGATGAAGTCCTCTCCCTGCTCGGCCCGGGCGCGACCGACAAAGGCCTGGAGTTGATCGGCATGGTGTATTCCGATGTACCCATGCACTTGCTGGGCGACCCCGTCAGGATCAAGCAAATCGTCACCAACCTGGTCTCCAATGCCATCAAGTTCACAGAATCCGGCACCATCGAGATCCGCGCCGAACTGGCTGACGACGGCGAGCAGGACTGTCTCGTGCGCGTGTCTGTCAAGGATACCGGGATCGGCTTGAGCGAAGACCAGCAACACCATTTGTTCGCCCCCTTCAATCAGGCCGACGCAAGCACTTCAAGACGCTTTGGCGGCACCGGTCTGGGTCTCGTTATCTCCAAGAAACTGGTCGAGAAAATGGGCGGAGAAATGGGTGTCGAGAGCCAGGTCGGAGAAGGCTCCACCTTCTGGTTCAGCTTCAAGGCCCGCAAGAATCTTGGCAAGGTCGAGAATCTGCGCCCGGACAATTTCCTGGTCGGCAAGCGGGTGCTAGTGCACGATCAGCATCCGACCACCCTCAATGCCGTCGCCAGCCTGCTGCGCCAATGGCGCATGGACGTGGTCTGCTTCGAGGAAATTGACGACCTGATCACCGGGCTCGACGCGGCGACGGAATCGGGCAAGGATGTGCAACTGGTGATCGTCGGTGGCCAGCGCCTGAAACGCTCGCGCGCGCAGATCAATCATATTCTGGATCAGGTCCGGCATATGGGTCAGTGCCATCTGCTGACCCTGACCAACTCCGCGGAGCCGGCGCTGCTGTCCGGGCTTGCCGCCGCCGGAGTCTCGAAAACCCTGATTAAACCCATCACCCAGCGCAATCTCTACAATGCTCTGGTGGAATTGCTGCGGCAGCGTCAGGAGCCGGTCGCCACTGCCCCGGAGGAGTCCTCCGCGCTGCCGGGCGCAGGTAATATCTACGTGCTGGCGGTGGATGACAATGCCGCCAACCTGCGTCTTGTAACCGCCCTGCTCGACAACATCGGCGTCAAGGTGGACAGCGCCGATAGCGGCTCCCGCGCCGTCAGCCTGTCGAAGGACAAAGTCTATGATTTGATATTCATGGATATCCAGATGCCGGAAATGGACGGTCTTGAGGCGACCCGCACCATCCGCGCCAACAACACCAACCGGCAAACGCCCATCGTGGCGCTCACTGCACACGCCCTCGCCAGCGAGCGGGAGCAATTGCTGGCGGCGGGAATGGACGACTATATGTCCAAGCCGGTTTCCGAATCAGATCTGACAGCGATGCTGGGCAAGTGGACGGGAGAGCTGAAAGCCGGCACGAGTGAGCGTGCGCCGGAGGCCGGCAACCGGGCCCGGGTCTCCGAGACCATTGACTGGTCTCTGAGTGTCGAAATTGCCGGGGGCAATGAGGCGCTTGCTGAAGAAATGCTCACCCTGCTTCGGGACAGTTTGCCGGAAACCGTCGCCGAGATCCGGCGCGCCTATGACGCGCAGGATTACTCAGCCCTGCTGACGGAAGTTCACAAGTTACACGGCGCCAGTTGCTACTGCGGCACGGCGCGCCTGCGAAAGCTGGCACACGATTATGAGACCTGCCTGAAGAACGAGAGCTACCAGGAACTCGACCGCCTTCACGAGAAGCTGCTGAAAGAGATCAGCAAGGTGCGCAAGGCGGCGGAAAAATTCCTGTCCGCCGCCTAGGCAGACCGATGTCGGCCACTATCCCGGCTTCGAGCAGGATTGGCTTGCAGGCTTACCGTCACCGGGAAAAGTTGACCACCGGTATGCGCTGGTCGGCCCTCGCCACCGGCTGCTCCAGTAACTCCCCGTTCAATATCTGATCCTGACCGCACAGGCCGGTGATCCGGGTACCCAGGATCTGCCGCGCCGGGCTCGTGCCGGGCTCGGCGGCAACCTGCACCCGATGATAGTTCGGGGTGTGGCCATACCACAGGGGTTTGCCCCCGGCGTCAAAGTGTTCGCCGCTTTCCCAGAGGATGTCGACAACCCGGCCGGTCTGATCCGCCAGGGCTTCACGCTTCAGGCGGGCTGCCAGTGCATGTAACTGCTGGCTGCGGGCTTTCTTGATGTCGCCGGTCAGCTGTCCCGGCAAGCGCGCGGCCTTGGTGCCGGCCCGCGGCGAGAAACTGAATATATGAATGTGTCCGAAGCCGGTCGCCTCGATGAACTCCAGCGA
>JASBTO010000271.1 GCA_030148365.1 Kangiellaceae bacterium | reverse complement strand
GTTGAGAAACCTTTCCAGACCCAGAATGACGTGACGGCCGGCTTCCTCAATACTGTCTTTCATGGAGTCCCGGCCGTACTTGTGATTGACCAGGCCGGCAGCCAGGATTTCACCGAGGGGTGAGTTGGCCTTGAGTTCGCGTAATTTTTGCTTGTCGAGGTGGCCATTCTTGATCCAGGTCCAGACTTGCGCGACCAGATTTTTCGGCGTGATGCGGCTGGCCTGCAGGGTCCAGAAACGTTCCACGCAAATCGCCACCGCGACAATGGAGCAAAGCAGGATCGGGACCATGGTCCAGCCACCGGTTTTAAGCAATTCGAACACTGTGATTCCCCTGTGAGCAGTATCAGTCGGTTTATTGTTATGAGCCGGGCAACATTGTGCAGTTCCCCGGCCGAAACGGCAAGCCACCCGTGGATCCCTCAGGGACACTGGTAGCGCCAGAGATAGGGATTATGCCGACGCAGTCCGGTAAGCCAAGTTTCGCGAGGCGTTAATGTGAAATGCAGCATGCCTTCGCAGGCGGAGCTCAACTGATGGCTGCCGAGGCGTCGGTAGCGCTCGACCACTTCCGGGCGGGGAAACCGGAACCGGTGCCGGAAACCCGCGGAATAGACCACATACCTGGGTCGCACCAGCTCCACAAACTCCGGGGCTGAGGAGGTGTTGCTGCCATGGTGGGGCGCAAGCAGGATACCGGCCGCCAGATCAGCGCCATAGCGGGCGATCAACTTGCGTTCGGCCCGCTTCTGGATATCGCCGGTGAGCAATATGCGCTGCTCGCCAAGGGTAATCTGCAGAACGCAGGAACCGTCATTGTTCCGATAACGCCGCCCGTCGGGGTGCAGCACGCGAAAATCGGCCTCCTGCCACCGCCAGCTCTGACCCCGCCGGCATAATTCCGCGGGCGGCGCCAGAGGCACTCCGGTGCCCACCAGAACCCGGTCAATGGGCAGTGTCCGCTGTAACCTGTGCAGACCGCCGGCGTGATCCAGATCGCCATGGCTTACTACCAGCACGTCCAGGCGATCCACGCCAAGCCCCTGCAAGGACGGCAAGACCCAGCGTTCGGTGGCACTGAAATAACGGTTTTCCGCGCCGGTATCATAAAGGAGATGCCGGCCCCGGTAAGATACCAACACGCTGGACCCGTGGCCCACATCAAGGACGTAAAGATGCAACCGCGGGTCATCGGTAGACCGATCCGCCCCGGCAATGGCGAGCGTTACAAACAACAGCGCCAGGGATTTGAGCGGCCGGACACCGGGAACCAGCAGCAGCAATACCGCGAGGGCCAGCAAGCCGGTCAGCCAGGGCACCAGATCCTTGCGCACTGGAACCTGCCCCACGAGCTCCACGACATGTTCAATCAGCCAGAGCCAGCATGCCAGTAATCGATCGGCGCACCACAAGAGGAACTGCCCCCACTCCGGAATGGCAAGCCCGACCCCCAGCCCGGCGAAAATCAGGGGCACGACAAACAACCCGAACAGGGGCACGGAAAACAGGTTACAGAGACCGGACAGCAACGGAATTCGGGCAAACCAGAACATCACAAGGGGCATCAGGCCGAGACTGAGACCGGCCTGCAGGCGTATGGCCCCGGAGATGCTGCCCGGCTTTGTCAGGCGCCCGCCGAGAATGGTAAATATGAGCGCCACGGCGCCAAAGGATAGCCACAGCCCCGGCCCCAACACCGAAAAAGGATCCAGCACCAATACCGCGGCGAGGGCCAGCCACCAGGCATCCCAGGTACTGATATAACGACGGGCAATCCGGGCCGCCAGCAGCACCCCGAGCATCAGCAATGCCCGCCGGGTCGGCAAGGCGAAACCGGCCAGCAGGCTGTAACCGGCTGCGGCCAGCCAGCCGAGAATTGCGGCGGGGATCTCCCGGTTGTACCGCCATGGCAACCAGGTCACGAAGCCTCTGGCCAGCAGAAACACCAGACCGGCGACCAGGGAAATATGCAGACCGGAAATGGCGACCAGGTGATTGGTGCCCGAGGCATTGAAAGCCTGCCAGCTGGCGTCGGCTATCTGATCCCGTTCGCCGATCACCAGCGCCCGCATGATGCCGCCATGGTCGAGGCCCTGGGTCAGGACCGCGAGGCGTTCATCAAGACTTTGCCGCCAGTCTTGCCAGTCGATCCCGGCTTGTGCAATCCGACGATTGTCCGGGGACTTGCGGACCGAACCAGTGACCAGAATGCCACGGGTATACAACCAGCGTTCGTAATCGAAGTTTTGCAGGTTGATACTGCCGTGGGCCGGTTTCAGTTGCACCTGCAACCGCCACCGTTCCCCGGCCCTTACCGGCGAGGTCGGGTAATACCACCCGAGGCGCACCCGGAATCTGATATCGCTGGCTTGCCCTGCGCTGACTATCCGCGCATCCATATCAAAGCGCACGGCGTCTTCGGTTCTCGCTGGCAATGCCGTCACCCGTCCCTCTATAATAACGGGCTTTTCCAGCGCGGCGGACGGTAGACGGGCGGTTTCCAAATCAGCCAGACGCCAACACAGATAACCTGCGCCTGCCAGAAATCCGCAAGCCAGAATGCAGGCGCTGCGAATGAGCATGCTAGACTGGAAAAACCGGAGACCGGCGACGCCAACCAGGGTACCGCCGGTCAGAAA
>JASBTO010000268.1 GCA_030148365.1 Kangiellaceae bacterium | reverse complement strand
CGATCCGGACTTTGTGAAGGTACCCATTGCCCGGCTGACCTCGAAAGCTTATGCCCGTACCATCGCCGGGAACATCAATTCCGCGAAACCGACGCCTTCCCGCGAGATACAACCGGGCGCTCTGATGTCCCCAGAGAGTCCTGACACCACCCATATCTCGGTCATTGACCAATGGGGCAATGCGGTTTCCAGTACCTACACGCTGAATTTCAGTTTCGGGTCCGGCATTGTCGCGAAAGGCACCGGTATATTGCTCAATAACGAGATGGATGACTTTTCAGCCAAGCCCGGTGTGCCCAACGCCTACGGGCTACTCGGCAATGACGCCAATGCCGTGGCGCCTGGCCGGCGGCCGCTGTCGTCCATGACTCCGACCATGGTTTTCCGGGACGGCAAGCCCTGGCTGGTGACCGGCAGCCCCGGCGGCAGCGTGATTATCACCAGTGTCTTGCAGATCTTGCTGAACGTCCTCGATTTTGATCTCAATATCGCCGAGGCCTCGGTGCAGCCGAGATTTCATCACCAGTGGTTTCCGGATGTGCTTTATCTGGAGCCCACCTTTCCCGTCGATACGCGGCGGCTGCTGGAACAGTCGGGCTACCGGCTCGAGAACATGAAAATCCCTGGACGTACCCAGTCTGTCATGTGGGACGGAAATCTGTTCCGGGGCTATTCCGATCCGAGGCGTGCTGGGGCGGCGACCATCGGCGTGGATTGATAAAAAAAGCCGGGACAAACCCGGCTTTGATGCTCTACGCTGACAGGCTATTTCCTGATCACCCTGACCCGCTTTTCAATTTTTTTACCGTCTCCCTCGTCACCGGAGTGAATGATAATCTGGTGCTCTCCCTCGCCTTCGCTCAGCCACTGGATATCGTCCTCGTCATCACCGCTTTTGAACATAAAGACATTCTCGTGACCGCCGCCGGTAAAGATGACCTTCCTGTCGGCATCGGCCGCCTTGATGACGTCGCTGATGGTCTGCCGGGTGGCTTCATCAAGATCCGCACCGGAAATAATCACGGTATTGGCATCCACCTTGAACGCATCATCACCCATTACATGCAGGCCGGCGGTCAGTTCGGCGTTGGCGTGGGGGATCCGGATTTCCTCGCCATCTGCCACGATGGTCACTTTACCGTTCTGTTTGCTGGCGGTTACCGAGCCGCCATCGTCGGTGATCAGGGTCCGGGTCTCGCCTTCGGACAGTTGGGGCAGGGCAAATTGATAGTTGCGGTCATTGATCGTCAGATCGACCTGCGCATCCTGGTCGTTTTCCTGCTCCATGGAAATCCGGACCTGTTTTTCGACCGCCTCCCAGGCGATGGCGGCGCTGAGACTGACCATGGCCAGCAGGGTGACAAAAGCAGACAGCAAGTATTTGCGGGTGATGTTCATGGTAAAGCTCCTCGGATTGATTCGTCTTGGTCACAGGGGAGCTGATTGTCCATTCCCCTGTATTCCCCTGTGGTCTTGCAACCATTGTGCCAACGGCGAATTTGCAAGGATTGTCCGGTAGCGGGTTCCCCAAATGGGGATACTGGTCCCCATATGGGCAGTTTGCGGCCGGTCACTGCGGGCCAGGGACTGAGGAGTCCGGCGCCGAGCTCTGGTCGAGTCCGTGCTTTTCCATCCGGTACAGAAAAGCCTTGTAACCGAGTCCGAGCAAACGGGCGGCCCGGGAACGATTACCCTGGCTCTGCTCCAGGGCCTGCTCCAGCAGACTCCGTTCATGAGCATCCCAGTCAAGGCCGCCCGGCGGTAACCGGAAAGGCTCCCGCGCGGCGTCATTTCGCTCCAGAAAGTCCAGGTGGGCCTGGCCCACAGTGCCGTCGGAAAGCAGTACCAGGCGCTCGATGACGTTCTGCAATTCCCGGACATTACCCGGCCATGCATGATCGGTGAGCTTGCGAATGGCGGCAGCATCAAACCGGACCGGCGGCAACTGATGGCGTTGGCTGGTTGCCGCGATAAAGTGGTGGGCCAGACGGGCAATATCTTCCCGGCGTTCCCGCAAGGCGGGCAGTCGAACCGGCACGACATGCAGCCGGTAAAACAGATCTTCCCGGAATTCACCCGCCCGAACGGCTGCCTGCAGATCCTTGTGGGCCGCCGCCACCAAACGGAAGTTGACCTCGACTTCCGTCGTCGAGCCCAGCCTGGAAATTTTGCCCTCCTGCAATACCCGCAGGATCTTGGTTTGCAGGGGCAGGGGCAAGTCGGCAATCTCGTCGAGAAACAGGGTGCCGCCGTCGGCAGCCTCGAACTTGCCGATTTTGCGTTGATGAGCGCCGGTGTAGGCGCCTTTTTCCGCGCCGAAAAATTCGGTCTCGGCCAGCGATTCGGGAATGGCGCCGCAGTTGACGGCGACGAAGGCCTTGCCGGATCTTTTTGACAGCTGGTGCAGCGCCCGGGCGGCGAGTTCCTTGCCGGTGCCGCTTTCGCCCTGAAGCAACACTGTGGCATCGGTATTGGCGAGACGTTCGAGTTGCCGGTAAACCTCCTGCATGGCCGGTGATTTACCAATCATTTCCATCAACCCGTCCCGTTCACTGAGTTGCGCCGACAAAAGCTGATTTTCGGCTTGCAGACGAAGCTGCCGGCAATTGCGTTCGAGGGTAAAGAGCAGGGTGTCGCGGCTATAGGGTTTGGTCAGATAATCATCGGCGCCGTGGCGGATCGCCTCCACGGCATGTTCGATAGTGCCGTACGCGGTCGCGAGCACGAACAGCACGTCGAGGCCACGGGCGCGGATTTCCGCGAGCATCTCTAGTCCGTCCATGCCCGGCAGCCGCCAGTCAGAAAAAACCAGGTCAACGGGTTCCTGCTCCAGCAACTCAAGCGCCTGCTCGGCGGAACCGGCCGCATGGCAGTGATAGCCGCCGTCATTGAGGATCGACTCGACGAGCAGACGTTGATCCGCTTCGTCTTCAACGATAAGGACGCGGACGGGTGCAGGGGTCATGTCAGGCCCCGTTCCCGGGAAAACTCCAGCAGCGCGACGGTGCCCCGGGGCGGGTTGTCGAGCAGGCTGATATCGCCATCGTAGCGGCTCCGGAGCAGACGTCTGACGATATACAGGCCCATGCCGGAGCCGCCGTTCTTGTCCGTGGTATGGGGCAGGAACAGCCGCTCCCGGATGGCCGGATGAATGCCTTTTCCACTGTCGGAAATCTTCAGGGCGACACGCGCCTCGTCGGCTTGCAGTTCAACCCGGATATGGTCTCCGTCGTCGCAGGCTTCGAGGGCATTGACCAACGGGATCTGGAGCAGGGTTTTCAGTTCCAGAGCGTTGGCAGTGACGGTGACCGGCTCGTCTGGCGGGTCAAACTCGATAGCGATCGGTGAGTTCCCCGCCAATTCGCCGACCAGCTCCCGGAGCAGGACCGTGAGGTCGAGGGCTTCGCAACTGACGCCCTCAGTGGTCAATAACATGAAAGCCCGGATCCAGTCATCGATCCGCTGGATCTGTCGGCGGGCGGTATCGGACAGTTGCTGTTTGCGGCTCTCGGCCCGGTCCTGGGACAGTTCTTCAATGGCAAGGCCCAATGTATTGAGCGGGTTGCGCAGATTATGGGCCAGGCCCCGGGCCAACTGCCCCAGTTCGTGCTGGTACTGTGCTTCCTGCTGCCGTTGCTGCTCCGCAACCAGGGTCTTGAGCCTGCGTGACATGGCGTTGAATGTGCGGGCCACCGGCGCCAGATCCTTGTGCCAGAAGTGGTTGTAATCCGGCAGCTGGTAGCCGAGTTCACCGTCAGCAACGGCCTGGGCACCGTGGCGCAGGCCCCGCAGCGGTCGGGTGATGCCGTAGGCGAAGAGTGCAGCGAGCAGAAGCCCGGTCAGCATCAGGCTGAGGGTGAGCCAGCGGATCCGGCTTTCCAGCGCCACGGACGCCGCTTCAATGGGTTCGCGGGGGATCGGGATCTGGTAGGTGAACTCCGGAGAATCCAGCTCTATAAAGCGACCCTGTTTTTCGTTTTTCAGGCGTATCTCAAT
>JASBTO010000264.1 GCA_030148365.1 Kangiellaceae bacterium | reverse complement strand
CAACCTTTGCAGTTGCATGTCTTTGGTGCGGCGGCGCAGGACGGTGCTGCCAAACCGGCGATCCTGTTGCTGCATGGCGGCGGCTGGCGGTACGGCAGCGCGAGCTGGATGTTTGATTCGGCACGGCGATTTGCCGACGCCGGCATGGTCGCAATCTCCGTCGAATATCGTTTGGCCCGGGACGAACTGACGCCCATCGAGGCTTATCTCGATACCTGTGAAGCTCTGCACTGGACCCGGCAGCAGGCAGACAAGTTCGGTATCGATGCCGACCGGATTGCCGCCTATGGCGTCTCCGCAGGCGGCCATCTGGCGGCGCTGGCGGCGACCCGGGGCTGCGAGCAGGGTGGCGGTCAATTGGGCAATGGCGGACCGGATCTGCTGATGCTCTGGTCACCGGCCGTGGATATGGAAAACGACGGCTGGTTTCAGAAATTGCTGCAGGGGCGCGCCGAAGCGGCAGAGTATTCGCCGCTGTCGCAACTCGATGGCAGCACGCCACCGGTGCTGATCGTGCAGGGCGAGCAGGACACCCTGACGCCGGCCCGTGGCGCCAAGGCTTATTGTGAAGCGGTCCGGGCGCAGGATGCGCGCTGTGAGATGCACTTGTACCCCGGCGTCGGCCACTTGCTGACCCGCAACCTCGAGCAGCAGGAGCGGGACTTTGACCCCGACCCGGAAATGGTCCGGGAGGCCCGCGGCCACCTGATGGAGTTTTTAAGAAAGCATGGCTATGTGCAGGACAGCGAGAAATCCTGAAGCCTCGGTTTTGCCCGGTCCCAGGACTGATGATGAGCGCTCAGTATAAGGGCGCCTGCCAGTGCGGGGACGTCCGGGTCGAGTTGAGCCTTTCCGGCTCACTGAGCGGTTATTCCGCCCGCGCCTGTGACTGTGATTTTTGCCGGGCGCGCAACATTGCCTGGTTGTCGGATCCGCAAGGACGTCTGCGGATCCGGGCTGACCGGCCACTGGCCGCCCTGAGCCAGGGATCCCGTCAGGCGCGCTTTATGGTGTGCCGCGATTGTGAGCAGGTCATCTGCGTCGCCCACCAGTTCGAATCCGGCTGGAAGGGTGCGGTCAATGCCGCCTTGCTGGACGAGCGTGAGCAACTTTCGCCCGCGCAGACGGTCTCGCCGAAACGCCTCGGCCCCGACGACAAAAAGGCCCGCTGGGATCAGGTATGGTGTCCATTGGACATCGAAGAGTTGGAAAGCTGACGCGGAGACCGGCAGTGGCACCCTGGCAACATCGCCCGGCACCGGTCAATCAGGAGAGAACCTATGCCTACGGAAATCCTCACTATCGCGCAGCGCTTTCACGGCCCGCCCGACTCCGGCAATGGCGGCTATGTCTGCGGTCGGTTGGCCCAACATGTGGATGCGCCGGCGGTGGCCGTGCGCCTGAGGATCCCGCCGCCTCTTGATACGGCCCTGACCGTCGGCCTTGAAGACGGGCGAGCCCGGCTTATGCAGGGCGAGGAGAAAGTCGCGGAAGCCTGGCCGATCGATCTCGATATCGAACCGCCGACACCGCCGGAATTCGGCGAGGTGCTGGCTGCATCGGAGCAGTACCGGGGGTTCGAGTCCCACTGGTACCCGTCCTGTTTTGTCTGTGGTCCGAAGCGACAGCCCGGCGACGGCCTGTGTATTTTTGCCGGACCGGTGGCCGGCCGCGAACTCGTGGCCGCGCCCTGGATCCCCGAGTCGTCGCTGGCCGGGGAAGACGGCATGGTGGCGCCCGAGTTTGTCTGGGCCGCCCTAGATTGCCCCGGTGGCTTCAGTTTCCCCGAGCCTGCGCAGGGCGCGATACTGCTCGGCGAAATGCAGGCCCAGATCGTGGAGCCGGTGCCCGTCTCCGGCCGTTATACGGTCATTGGCTGGGAGCGGGAGCAGGACGGACGCAAGCACCACACGGCCACCGCTCTGTTTGACGAAACCGGCCGCTGCCATGCGATGGCGAAAGCGATCTGGTTCGAGGTCAAAGAGCCGGCCTGATCCCTGTGAGGGAAGCACCGTCTTCCGGCCGGCAAGAAACTGCGTCGACCGCCTTCTATGATTTCTTCAATGCTGCCGCCAGGGCGTCGCCAAATGCGCCCTGAGGCGCCGGTTTGGCTGGTTTGCGGGGTTTGGACTTGCGGCCCGGTTCGGCGCGCGGCTGATCGGGGGCCCTGGCGTCGCCCTGCTTCGGCGCCTTGACCGACAGCGCAATCCGCTTGCGCGGCAGATCCACGTCCAGCACATAAACCATGATGATGTCGCCGGTCTTGACCACTTCGGAGGGATCCTTGATGAAGCGATCCGCGAGCGCGGACACATGCACCAGGCCGTCCTGGTGCACGCCGATATCGACGAAGGCGCCAAAGGCGGTGACGTTGGTGACCACGCCTTCGAGGCGCATGCCGGGCTTCAGATCCTTCAGGGTCTCGACGCCGTCGGTAAAGGTGGCGGTCTTGAACTCGGGGCGGGGATCCCGACCCGGTTTTTCCAGTTCCGCGAGAATATCGGTCACCGTTGGTACGCCGAACTGGTCATCGGCAAAATCCGCCGGGGTCAGTTTGCGCAGGACCTCGGCCTTGCCCATCAGTGCCTCGATGGAGTCGAGCTGGCGGGACGCAAGAATTTTTTCCACCACCGGATAGGCTTCGGGGTGCACTGCGGAGGCGTCCAGCGGCGTGTCGCCATCGGTGATACGCAGAAAGCCGGCGGCCTGTTCAAAGGCTTTCGGGCCGAGGCGGCTGACGTCCAGCAGTTGTTGCCGGTTCTTGAAACGACCCTGGGCATCCCGGGCCGCGACGATATTCCGGGCCAGGGTCTTGTTGAGCCCGGAAACCCGGGCCAGTAGCGGCGCGGAGGCCAGGTTCAGATCCACCCCGACAGCGTTCACGCAGTCCTCGATGGTGGACTCCAGGCTTTTCGCGAGTTGGCTCTGGCTGACGTCATGCTGGTACTGGCCGACGCCAATGGATTTGGGCTCTATCTTGACCAGCTCCGCCATCGGATCCTGCAGGCGCCGGGCAATACTGACCGCGCCCCGGAAGGTCACGTCCAGATCGGGAAATTCTTCCGCCGCCAGCGCCGAGGCCGAATACACCGAGGCGCCCGCTTCGCTGACCATGATTTTCTGCATTTTCAGTTCGGGACAGGCCTTGATCACTTCGCCGGCCAGCTTGTCCGTCTCTCTCGAGGCAGTGCCGTTGCCGACGCTGATCAGGGACACCTTGTGCATGGTGCACATGGTCTTGAGCTTGCGCAGCGACTGATCCCACTGGTTCTGGGGCTGATGGGGGAAGATCGTGGTATGGGCCAGCAACTTGCCGGTGTCATCGACGATCACCACCTTGGTGCCGGTGCGCAGGCCGGGATCGAGGCCCATGGTCACATGTTTGCCCGCGGGCGCCGCCATCAGCAGGTTGCCGAGGTTCTCGGCGAAGATGGCGATGGCGTCGGTTTCGGCCTGTTCGCGGATGCGGGTGATGAGTTCGGTTTCCATGTACAGGTGCAGTTTTACCCGCCAGGTCCATTGCACGACGGTCGCCAGCCAGTCATCGGCGTTGCGACCCTGATGCTCGATGCCGGCGGCGCGCGCGATCATGCCGAGGCAGGGATCGACGGCTTTGGGATCGTCGAGCAATTTGGCATCGGAGACCAGTTGCAGGGACAGCACGCCTTCGTTGCGGCCACGCAAGATGGCGAGCACCCGGTGCGAGGGGATTTTGCTGAATTTTTCCGAGAAATCAAAGTAGTCGGAGAATTTCGCACCTTCCGTTTCCTTGCCCGCGACGACGGCAGAGCGGATCACGGCTTGCTCCCAGAGCCGCTTGCGCAACTGGCCGAGCAGATCGGCGTCTTCGGCAAAGCGCTCCATCAGGATCTGGCGGGCGCCATCAAGAACGGCCTTGGTGTCGGCAAACTGCAGGTCGGGGTTGAGGTAGTCGCCGGCGGCGGTTTCCGGATCCAGCTCCGGGTGGCCGAGCAGGGCGTCGGCGAGGGGTTCGAGGCCGGCTTCGCGGGCAATCTGGGCCTTGGTGCGGCGCTTCGGTTTGTAGGGCAGGTACAGATCTTCCAGATCGGTCTTGGTGTCCGCCGCCTCGATGGAGGCGCGCAGTTCCGGACTCAGCTTGTCCTGATCGGCGATGCTCTTGAGGATGGCACCGCGTCTGTCTTCCAGTTCCCGCAGGTAGCCGAGACGCTGTTCCAGTTGCCGCAACTGGGTATCGTCCAGGGAGCCGGTGACCTCTTTCCGGTAGCGGGAGATAAAGGGCACGGTCGATCCTTCGTCAAGCAGGCGGATGGTCGCGTCGACCTGTTCCTGTCTGACCTGGAGTTCGGTGGCGAGGGTGGCGGCGATGGATTTCGACATGTCGGATTCCTGGACTACGGCTGGAGAATGGGTTCCCCGATTGGGATCCGCGGCATAGTATAGCGCCCGGGCGTCAACGGCAAGACCGGCACCGGGAGCAAAAGTGCATGGACTTTGCCGGGCGGGCTTTGTAAGCTTTATCCACGATTTCCGCCAAGATTCTGATTTGCAGAGTATTTCAGGCCAACCATGAGTGAAGAAACCCCCAAGATCCTGGTCGTTGATGACGACCTCCGCCTGCGGCATTTGCTGGAGCGTTATCTCAAAGAGCAGGATTTCCAGGTCCGGACCGCCGCCGACGCCGAGCAGATGGACCGCTTTCTGGAGCGGGAGAACTACCACCTGATGGTGCTGGATCTGATGCTCCCGGGTGAAGACGGCCTGTCCATCTGCAAGCGGTTGCGGGCGGCGAAAACCAATATCCCGATCATCATGCTGACGGCCAAGGGCGACGAAGTGGACCGGATCGTAGGTCTTGAGCTGGGCGCCGATGACTACCTCGCCAAGCCGTTCAACCCGCGGGAACTCCTGGCCCGCATCAAGGCGGTCTTGCGCCGGCAATCAAAGAACATTCCCGGGGCGCCGAGCAAGGAAGATCGGATCGTCGAATTCGGCGAGTTCAAGCTCAACCTCGGCACCCGGGAGATGTCCAGAAACGACGAATCCATTACCCTGACCAGCGGTGAATTTGCGGTCCTGAAAGCGCTGGTCCAGCACGAGCGCCGCCCCCTGTCCCGCGACAAGTTGATGAATCTGGCCCGAGGCCGGGATTACAGCGCCCTGGAACGCTCCATCGACGTGCAGGTGTCGCGCCTGCGCCGGCTGATCGAGCCGGACCCTGCCAATCCCCGTTACATTCAGACGGTCTGGGGGATCGGCTATGTATTCGTGCCGGACGGCAGTGAGCAGTAAGGCCAGGCCCGCGCCGGCTCCCTGCCGGTAGCCGACGATGCGTATCCTGCCGAAAAGCGCCTTTGGTCGCATCGCGCTGCTGATTGCCGCGATGCTGGTGCTCAACCAGATCGTCTCCTATATCACCATCTCCCTGTACGTTATCCGGCCGCATATCCAGCAACTCATGCATGTGCTGGGCGGGGAGGTGCGCACAGTTATGGTGGCCCGCTCGGAAGACACGCCCGCCGCCATTCGCGAGCAATTACTGGCGGATCGCAATCTCGAATTTGTTTCCACCCGTAACGGCGAACCCCGGGCGCTGCGCAGCGCCAAGCCCTATGAATCCCTGGCGCGGCCGCTGTCGGAAGTGCTGGGCCAGCGCACCGAGGTCCGGGTCGAGGAGAGTGACGGCTTCTATTTCTGGGTCAAGGCGCCCGATCAGGGCAATCTTTGGCTGCGCTTTGCCATGCCGGAATTCGAGAGTGCCTATCCGCCGCCGCTGGTCATTTATCTGACCGCCATCACCCTGCTGAGTCTGCTCGGTGGCTGGGCCTTTACCCGACAGATCAGCCGACCCCTCAAGCGACTGGAATTTGCCGCCCGGGAAATTGGCCGCGGCGATGTGCCGGGCGCCATCAAGGAAGCGGGCGCGCGGGAAATGGTGGCCGTGACCCGGGCCTTTAACCAGATGGCCCGGGATGTCCACCAGCTGGAAGAAGATCGCACCTTGCTACTGGCCGGTATCTCCCATGATTTGCGCACGCCCCTGACCCGGATCCGGTTGGCGACGGAATTCATGAGTGACGAGGATCCGGAACTCAGAGAAGGGTTGGTGCGGGACACGGAAGACATGGATGCCATCATCGCCCAGTTCATTTCCTTTGTCCGGGAAGGGCGGGATGAGCGGGGCCGACCCGGTGATCTGAATCTGCTGATCCGGGAAGTGGCGGAAACCGCCCGTCAGGATGCCTCGGACATCGAACTGGATCTGGACACGCTGCCGCCGGTTGAATTCCGGCCGCTGGCCATGAAGCGGCTGCTGGCCAACCTGGTGGAAAACGGGTTTCGCTACGGGGGCAAACCCCTGACCTTGCAGAGTCGGAGCAGCAGCGAAGCGGTGGTTGTGTCGGTGTTGGATCGGGGACCGGGGATCACGGACTCGGAACTCGAGCGGGTCTTCCAGCCCTTCTCCCGCGGTGAGCGCGCCCGCTCCGGCCGGGGTAGCGGTCTCGGCCTAGCCATCGTGCGGCGCATCGCCGAAATGCACAATGGCGAGGTCAGCCTGATCAACCGTCCCGGCGGCGGTCTCGAAGCCCGGCTAACCTTGCCGATCTAGGCGCTCAGTGCAGGGTCGGCTCTGAGCCCTGCCCGTCTGTCCCCGCGGACAAATCGGCGGGCAAAAACCGGTACACGGTACTGCAGAAGTCGCAAGTCATTTCCACAGCCCCATCCTCAGCCAATATCTTTTGCAACTCCTCCGGGTCCACCGAGTCCAGAGCGCGAAGCGTGCGCTCTCTGGAGCAACTGCAATTGAAGCGGACGGGCTGGGGCTTGAACAGGGTGACCTTGTCCTGATGGTAGAGACGGTACAACAAGTCTTCATGCTCGAGACTCAGGGCTTCCTCCAGGGACAGGGTCTCCGCGAGGTGCCCGGCATGGGCGAGGGCGTCGGTGCCCTGGTGCTCCGGCAGGTTCTGGAGCAGCAGGCCAAAAGCGGCCTCGTTATTGACCAGCAGCCGGATACGGGTGGCAAGTTGCTCCGAGCGCAGGAAGTAATCTTCCAGACAGGCCGCCAGATTATCGCCTGACAGGGGCACCACGCCCTGATAGCGCTTGCCCTGGTCCGGCTCAATGGTGATTGCCATCTGGCCACCGGCGACCAGCTCCCGGAAATCGGCGCCACCGGGTTCGGCGCCGTCGCGCAGCTGCGCGAGACCGCGCACGTGGCCAAGGTGGTTGCACTCGACAAGCAACAGCTTGAGGGTTGAGGCGCTTTGCAGTTGCAGGGTCAGCCGGCCCTCGAATTTCACCGTCGCGGTCATTAAGGCGACGGCGGCCAGGGCCTCTCCGAGCAGCGCCGAGATTGCCGGCGGATACTGATGGCGGTCGCGAATTTCACGAAAGCTCTGGGTGAGAGTGACCAGTTCGCCGCGCAGCGGCAGATCGGCAAAAGTGAAGCGATGAAGTTTGTCGGGCTGCTGCATGGATTATCCTTGATGTTCGACTGTGTCCGGGAGGGCAGTAATGGGGGCCGCATGGCAAATTTGCAAATGCTGAAGGCAGCCTTCCGGATTCCGCTGCGCTGCATCCGGGCTACCGGTGTGGATGCCGTACCGGGGAAAAGTTATTCCTGGCGTTTGAATCGGTGCAGTTGGCGCCGCTGCTTTTTGTCGGGACGGTGCTCGCCGGCCATCGGGTTGAGGGCGCGGGCCCGAGCCAACTCCTCCCGTTTGCGCATGCTTTCATCGGTTTCCCGGTACAGGGCCGCAGCTTCGGAAGCGGGCCCCCGGCGCTCGGCAAGGCCGGTCACCACCACGTCTTTCTCGTCATAGCCCTGGCGGATGCGCAGGCTGGCGCCCAATTCCACTTTCCGGCCCGGTTTGGCGCGCACCCCCTCGTAATGCACCTTGCCGCCGTCAATGGCGTTCCTGGCGATACTGCGGGTCTTGAAAAACCGTGCGGCCCATAACCACTTGTCGAGTCTGACTTCCGGCAAATCTGTCACTGGCACTGCTCTTGGGAAGCCTTATTGTACCTTTGTTTGTTTGCATTCACAGTGTAGTATGGGAAACTGCATTAAAATAAGGACGTTAGGCAGTGGGGATTTGAATAATCCGGGTTCGCTTATTATTTTAATAATCAAAATTTTAGACCAATTTACCCATCGAAACGTTAGCAGTACCAAACAACCGTGGTCGCAGGCTCAATGACTCAACTCTCGTGGCATAAATCCGCTGAAATGGTCAGTGACCCCCGCTTTCTGGCGCGGATTGCCGCCGTATTTTTCGGTCTGTTGCTCATTTTCGGCGTGGCCAAACTGATCTGGCTGTGGGTGGATTACTTTATCGCCGGGCCGGATGAGACTGCCGGTGCCAGCTTGCAACAGGCGGCGCCGCAAGCCAGCGCGCCTCGCACCAATATCAACAATCTGGTCGCCCGCCATCTGTTCGGCGATGCCGCGGCAGTGGCGCAAGCCGAGCCGGATCCCATCGATGCGCCGGAGACCCGGCTCAATCTCAAATTACGGGGTATCTATCTCGCCGATGACGCCAATGGCTCCGCCATTATTGAAGGCGAGAACGGCAGACAGGCCGTTTATGGGCCGGGCGACAAGTTGCCGGTCAGCGGTCGGGTGCTGGTCAAGCAATTGCATCGGGATCGGGTGATTCTGGAGCGCAACGGACGCTTTGAAACCCTGACCCTGTTCGAGAAACTCAACTCCGGCCTTGGCGCCGAAATCGCCCCGCCAACTACCGCAGCGGAGACCGCGCCGGACCGGCTGATCGACAAACGCAAGGATCCGCAAATTGCCCGGGATCTGTCAGAGTTGCGCGACCATGTCAGCAACCAGAACTGGGGCTCGCTGGCACAGAAATTTACCGGACAGCCGGTACTCGAGGATGGCCGCATGGTCGGCTACCGGATCAGTCCTTCCAAAGATCCCCGGCTGTTTGCCCGGCTCGGCCTGAGACGCAACGATGTGGTCACCTCCATCAATGGCGTGTCCCTGGATGATCCCTCCCAGCTCTGGAGCGTACAGTCGGCCCTGCAGGGTTCCGACGAGTTGCAGCTGGTCGTGCAAAGGGGCAATTCGGAAATGCAGATTCTTTATCCTCTCGCCAGCCCGGGGGATCGTTTTAATCCCGGCCCGGCCGATAAACTTCAATAAAGACCCGTGAGTAGCAAGTAATGACGAAATCGATGCAAAAACAATCCGGGGCCTGGCGCAAGCTCGCGGCCATCGGACTGATCTTCAGCCTGCTCTTGCCCCTGGCTGCGTGGAGCGCACAGATGAACATGCGCGATGCGGATATGCGGGAACTGGTCGAAGCGGTTAGCCGTATTACCGGCAAGACCATGATTCTCGACCCGCGGGTCAAGACCATCAAGGTCACCGTACTCAGCCAGACCGACATGAATGAAGAGGAAATCTACAGCCTGTTCCTCAGCATTCTCGAGGTCCATGGCCTGGCCGCTGTGGAGAGCGACGGCGTGATCAAGATTCTCCAGGAGCAGAACGCCAAGACCGAGCCGGTACCGGTGGTCAAGGGCAACAGTCAACGCTATTCCACCGACAGCCTGATCACCAAGGTCATCCGGGTCCAGAACGTCAATGCCCAGGAGCTTTTCCCGATCCTGCGGCAACTGGTGTCCCAGCAGGGCGGTCACCTCGCCGGCGTGCGCGGCTCCAACATCATTCTGATTCATGATCGGGCCGGCAACGTTCGCAAGATCGAACAGCTGATTGAAGACATTGATCGGGAAACCAACGAAGAAATCGAAGTCATTGCCCTGAACCATGCCTCCGCCACGGAAATTGTCCGGATCATGGAAAACCTCGGCAAGCGGGATGCCCAGCAACAGGGCGGCATCGTTGGCGCGGAGCCCAAATTCGTTGCCGACGAGCGCACCAACTCCATCCTGCTGTCCGCCGACAATCGCTCCCGGCTGCGGCTACGGGCGTTGATCTCGCAGCTGGATACGCCGCTGTCGGATACCGGCAATACCCGGGTCTTCTATCTCAAGTACGCCAAGGCGCCGGAACTGTCCGACGTGCTCGGCGGCGTCGGTGAGTCCATTGAGGCGGAAGAGGCCAAAGGCGCGTCTCCGGCAACTCGCGGGCCGGGCAACAAGAGTTTTTCCATTGAGGCCCACGAAGACACGAATGCTCTGGTGATCACGGCGCCGCCGGATTTGATGCGCTCTTTCGAGTCGGTGATCCGGCAGCTGGATATCCGCCGTAACCAGGTCCATGTCGAAGCCCTGATCGTCGAGATCTCCGACGTCAAGGCCAAGGAACTCGGCGTCCAGTGGCTCTTCTCCCACGGCGAGGACGATGTGCCTGTCGGCGTCTTCAACTTCAACAATACCGGACCCGGCATCGTCGATCTGGGCGGCGCGGCCCTCGCCAACCGCGGCACCGACGGTACCTCGACCACCGTAATCGCGCCTGACGGCACGGTAACCACCACCAGCACCCCCAATGTTGGCGACAATGGCCAGGCCCTGGCCCAGGTCCTGTCCGGTGTTGTGGGCAGCGCCATCGGTCTCGGCAATATCAGCAAAACCGGTTTCAGCTGGGTCGCCTTTATCAAGGCCCTCGGTACCAACACCGATTCCAATATCCTGTCCCAGCCGAGCCTGACGGTGCTGGACAACGAGGAAGCGGAATTCAATGTCGGCCAGGAGATCCCGATCATCACCGGCTCCGCTCTCGGCGACAACAATTCCAACCCCTTCACGACGGTCGATCGCAAGGATGTGGGTATCCTCATGAAGCTCACGCCCCAGATTAACGAAGGCGACGCAGTGCGCCTGGACATCGAGCAGGAAGTTTCCAGCATCGCCGGTACCACCGCGACCGATATCATCACCAACAAGCGCAAGGTGAAGACCTCGGTACTGGTCAACGACGGTGGCATGGTGGTCCTCGGCGGTCTGATCGACGATGACATCCAGCTCAGCGGCCAGAAGGTGCCGCTGCTGGGAGATATTCCCGTACTCGGCCATCTGTTCAAGTCGGAGCGCACCCAGAAGACCAAACGCAACCTGATGATCTTTATCCATCCGACCATCATTCGCGATGATTCCCGCATGGCCCAGATCAGCTCCCGCAAGTACAACTACATGCGCGGCCAGCAGATCGAAATGCAGAACAAGGGCATCAGCCTGATGCCGAGCGAGACCTCCCGGGTGATGCCGCGGTGGGATGAGTCCATGGCCCTGCCGCCCAACTTCGACGAGTTCATGGAAACCGAAGAGAGCCAAGAGGAGCAGGACTAGGCCATGGCGGAAACGAGGCCCGAAACCGGGGTTGCCGAGCCGGAAAACCTGGAGTTGCTGGAGCCGGAAATCACCGAGTCCGGCGAACTGCGGCGCCTGCCATTCAGTTTTGCCCGGCGTAACGGCGTGCTGGTGCTGGAGCAGAGCGACCGGCAGGCGCGCTGCCTGATCCGGGACGACGCCCGGCTGCCGGCGCTGCTGGAACTGCGTCGCTTCCTCAATAAGTCCCTGGCCATCGAAAAGGTCAATCCGGAAATTTTTGAAGCCGAGCTGGGCCGTTTTTACCAGGCCGGCGAAGGCGCAATGGCGGCCATGGAAGGGATCGGCGACGAAATTGATCTGTTCCGGTTGTCGGAGGAGATTCCGGAAACCGAAGATCTGCTCGAAGCGGAAGACGACGCTCCCATCATCAAGCTGATCAACGCTCTGCTGACCCAGGCAATCAAGGAAAACGCGTCGGATATCCACGTCGAGACCTTCGAGAAAACCTTGTCGGTGCGATTCCGCGTCGACGGCGTACTGCGAGAAGTCCTGCAGCCGAACCGCAAGCTGGCGCCGCTGCTGGTGTCCCGGATCAAGGTCATGGCGAAGCTGGACATCGCCGAAAAACGGGTGCCCCAGGATGGCCGGATTGCCCTGCGGATCGCCGGGCGGGCCGTCGATGTACGGGTCTCCACCATGCCGTCGAGTCATGGCGAGCGGGTGGTCATGCGATTGCTCGACAAGGAAGCCGGACGGCTGGAATTCGGCCACCTCGGCATGACTCCCGAATTGATGGACCGGATGAAGGATCTCCTGCACAAGCCCCACGGTATCATCCTGGTGACCGGTCCGACAGGTTCCGGTAAAACCACGACTCTGTACGCCGGTCTGACCCTGCTCAATAACGAAGAGCGCAATATTCTCACCGTCGAGGATCCTATCGAGTATCTGCTCGACGGTATCGGCCAGACCCAGGTCAACACCAAGGTCGACATGACCTTTGCCCGGGGCTTGCGGGCGATTTTGCGTCAGGATCCCGATGTGGTGATGGTCGGCGAGATCCGGGATTTGGAAACCGCCCAGATAGCCGTGCAGGCCTCCCTGACCGGTCACCTGGTGCTGTCCACCTTGCACACCAACACCGCGGTGGGCGCGGTCACCCGTTTGCAGGACATGGGCATCGAGCCATTCCTGCTGTCCTCGTCGCTGCTAGGCGTGCTCGCCCAGCGCTTGGTGCGGGTCCTTTGCAAGGAATGCAAGATACCCTATACCGCTACCGCCAAGGAGTGTGAGTTGATGGGCCTGGACGCGGACAGTCCGCCGACCCTGTATCACGCCAACGGCTGTGAGCAATGCAACCGGCTGGGTTATCGTGGCCGCCAGGGTATTTACGAGCTGCTGCTCGTGGATGAGCAGACCCGCACCCTGATCCATAACGGCGCCAGCGAGCAGGAAGTTGAAGCTCACTCGCGGATCTATGGCCCGAGTATCCGTGCTGACGGCCGGGCGCGGGTCCTGCAGGGCGTCACCACGGTGGAAGAAGTGCTGCGCGTAACCCGGGAAGACTGATGGCCGCATTTGAATATGTCGCCCTGGATGGCCGGGGCCGTCAGAAGAAAGGGATCCTGGAGGGAGATACCGCCCGCCAGATCCGCCAGTCGCTGCGGGAGCAGGGGCTGGCACCTTTGCAGGTGGACGCCGTTGCCGAAGCCCGCGCCCGGGAGAGTCGTCGACCCGGCTGGCTGCAACCGTCCATCAAGACCGCCGATCTGGCGCTGGTCACCCGCCAACTCGCCACCCTGATGCGCGCCGGCATGCCCATCGAGGAGTCTCTCAAGGCGGTCGTCGAACAAACCGAAAAAACCAAGATCAAGAGTATTCTTCTCGGCGTTCGCGCCCGGGTCATGGAAGGCCACACCCTGGCCGACGGCATGAGCGAATTCCCCAACGTCTTCAACCATCTGTATCGATCCATGGTCGCCGCCGGCGAAAAATCCGGGCATCTGGATCCGGTTTTGGAGCGGCTCGCCGACTATACCGAGAAGCGTCAGCAAACCCGGCAGAAAATCATTGCCGCCATTGTCTACCCGGTGCTGCTGGTGCTGGTGGCGATCTCCGTGGTCAGCATCCTGCTGATTTTCGCGGTGCCCAATGTGGTGGAGAAATTTCAGGACATGGGCCACGAGTTGCCCATGTCGACCCGGGCCCTGATTGGCATTACCGATTTCATTACCGCCTGGGGCTGGCTGCTGGCGGCAGTCGTGATCCTGGCCTTTGTCGGTTTCCGCTATGCGTTGCGCAACAAGGAATTTCGCCTGCGCTGGCATCGACGGATCCTGAATTTGCCGATGATCGGCAAGATTTCCCGGGGCGTCAACAGTGCCCGTTTTGCCCGCACTCTGAGCATTCTGCATTCGAGCGGCGTGCCTTTGCTGGACGCCATGGCGATTTCCGGCGACGTGCTCTCCAACGATGCCTTGCGCGAAGCCGTCGACGAAGCCCGGACCCGGGTTCGCGAAGGCAGTACCCTGAAAGGCGCCTTGCAGGTGTCCGGCTATTTGCCGCCCATGATGCTGCACATGATCGGCAGTGGCGAGGCCAGTGGTGAACTGGAAGAGATGTTGCGGCGGGCCGCGGAAAACCAGGAGTGGACGTTCGAGAACATGCTCGAAGTCGGCCTCAGTATTCTGGGTCCCCTGACCATTTTGCTGATGGGCGGCATGGTATTTTTCATCGTGCTGGCGATGTTGATGCCCATCATTGAACTGAACAATATCGTCAGCTGATCGCGCCACTCCCGGTCTGGCCGGGAACGGGGTGCGAGGCTGACGGTCGAACGAGTGAATCCGAATCTTCAGGAGTGAGCCATTGATGTCTAATACCGAAAACGCCCGTCAGTCGGGTTTTACCTTGCTGGAAATCATGATCGTGCTGGTCATCATCGGGCTGCTGTCCGCGATGATCCTGCCCAATATTCTCTCCAAGCAGGAGCAGGCGCAGTTTACCAAGGTCAAGTCGGACATAGTGGCGCTGGAAAGCGCCCTGACCAGTTACAAGCTCGACAACTATCGTTTCCCCACCACGGATCAGGGACTCGAAGCCCTGGTGCGACGCCCGGATGTCTCTCCCGAACCGAAAAACTACCCGGACGGCGGCTATATCCGGCGCCTGCCCAATGACCCCTGGGATAATCCCTACCAGTACATTCAGCCCGGCGAGAACGGCCCGTTTGACGTCTGGACCCTGGGTGCCGATGGCGCGCCCGGCGGCGAAGGCGATAACCAGGATATCGGCAACTGGAATCTTGACCAGGCGGGCAAGAAACAGCGGTGAACCGACCTTTCCCCGGCAAGCCCCTGACGAGCCGGGGCTTCACCCTGCTGGAAGTCATGGTGGTGTTGCTGCTGATTGGCCTCCTGACCACCTGGACGGTGCTCAATTTGCGGGGCGGCACCGGCAGCGAGCAGCGCGAAGAAGCCCGGCGACTGAAAGCCCTGATGCAACTGGCCCAGGAAGAAGCGGTCATTCGCGGCATCGAAATCGGCGTGCGGGTCGAGCCGGAGGGTTACAGCTTCATGCTCTACGACGGCAAGCGCTGGTTGCCCTTGCTGGAAGACGACATTTTGCGGCCCCGGCAACTGGGTGAGGAGTTGGAGCTTTATCTGAAGGTGGAAGGCCAGGAATCCCTGCT
>JASBTO010000263.1 GCA_030148365.1 Kangiellaceae bacterium | reverse complement strand
TGAAATCCTCGATTCGGCTCAGCCAGTTGTCATAGTCCTGAACCGTGTTGAAAGGCTGGGCACTGGTTCCGGAGCCGAGCATGGCCATAAAGTTGGCCACGTTATAGAACTGGTTGATGGGGATCAGGTGGCCGGGATACTGGTCGCCCTCGATGGCACGCTCCCGGGCCTGCTTGAAGATCTTGTAACTGAGCAAATCCTGCCCGGACAACTTGCCGTCATCAATTGCGCTGATGCGCGACAGGTAATCCTTTTCAATGGCCAGTGACTTGGCGCGGTGTTCGGGGCTGAGGGAGTTGGCCAGGCGATCATTGTAGCGGGGATCACCGAGGAAGGTGGCTGAAATGGGATTCAGCTCCAACTGGACTTCAAAATAATCCGCGTAAATCTTGTCGGCTTTCCGGGCCTCGGCCGACATCTGTTCATTGGCATCCGCCGCCATGGTTTCGGCGCGGACCGGCGCCGGGCTTTTGGCATTTTCCGGCTGGCAGGCTGTTACAGCGAGCAGCATCGCCAGCGGCATGGAAGCTTTCAGTAATACATGATTCATGATTAGCGGGATCCTGATGATTGGAAGCGATTCGATATCTCTATACCTTAACGCGCCTTCCGGCGTTCGCCAATAATGAATTGCCAGCATGTCCAATACAACAAACTTTCCAGGCCGGCGCGCAATCCAGTAGACTGGTGCCAGTTTGTCCCTCTGAAACCGATACCCTTGGCCAAAGACAAAACCTCCGTTTCCGCGCCCTTCAAGGCCTCGCTGATCAAGGCGGTGCTGAAAATCTTTGCTGCCCTGCCCCTGTCTGTCTCTGCAAGGTCGGGTCGCGCACTGGGTCATGTTGTCTGGTGGCTCAAGGGAAAGGCCGTCAAAACCACTCACACCAATCTGGCAATCTGTTATCCCCATTTGTCCGAGCGCGCCCGCCACGCCCTCGCAAAAACCAGCATCGTCACCAGTGGCCAATTAATCAGCGAACTGGGCCCCGTCTGGCTGTGGCCGAACGACCGGCTGGAAAATCTGATACTGGATGCGGACGGCGCCGAGCGGGTTGCGGCAACCCTGAGCGCCGGACGCGGCGTACTTCTGACCGGCCCGCACACCGGCAACTGGGAGTTTTTGAGTTGGTTCATGGCGCGCCGGTTTGGCTATACCGCCATGTACCGGAAGCCCCGTATCGCCGAGCTTGACGAGTTGCTGGTGGAAGCCCGGAACCGTGCCGGCGCCAATCTTGTGCCGGGGGATCGCCATGGACTCAAAAAAATGATGACCGCGCTGAGGCAAGGCGGTGTGGTCGCCCTGCTCGCCGATCAGGAGCCGGGCAGAAATGCCGGCGTTTTCGCGCCCTTTTTTGGTGAGCCGGCCTACACCATGACTCTGGTGCAGAAACTCCTGCAAAAAAGCGGCGCGGAGCTCTTTGACATGTGCGCGTACCGCTGTGACTACCGGCATGGATTCAGCGTCAGATTCCGGGAACTGCCAATCGATCCGGATCTGCCGGAAACAGAGTTTGCGACCGCCATGAACCTGCGATTCGAAGAAATGATTCGCATGGCGCCCGAGCAATACGAATGGGCCTACAAGCGATTCAAGTCTCGTCCGGAAGGAGCCCGCAAGGTCTACTGACGCGGTGGGCCGCCACGAGCCTCCCTACCGGGCGATTTGCTATACTTGGCGATCCTGAA
Organism: Kangiellaceae bacterium; assembly: GCA_030148365.1. Lineage (GTDB taxonomy): Bacteria > Pseudomonadota > Gammaproteobacteria > Enterobacterales > Kangiellaceae > JASBTO01. The sequence continues at coordinate 15,901 of JASBTO010000263.1, read as the reverse complement.
ATCGAGATTGGGTCGGCCAGTGGGCTGACAAGGAGAAGCCATGATTCGTCTAATGCTATTGACCGGGCTGGTTGTCCTCTTGAGCGCCTGCGTGACCACACGCAGCATTGAGGAAAAGCGCGCTGCCGTGCAGGAGATGAAAGCCGGGGTCCTGGCTGATCTCTACCAGGAAAAACCCGATGTCCGCTCCCAGATTGCTTCCGCTGCCGGTTACGGGGTCTTCAGCAATGCCAGCGTCAATGTCATCCTTGCCAGTTTCGGGGGTGGCTACGGCGTGGTCCGGAACAATGCTTCCGGCCAGGATATTTACATGAAAATGGGCGAGGTTGGCGTGGGGCTGGGTGCCGGGGTCAAGGATTTCCGGGCGGTCTTTGTCTTTCACAGCCGGGACGCCCTGAACCGCTTCGTGGATCATGGCTGGACCTTCGGCGGTCAGGCGGATGCCGCTGCCAAAGCCGGCAACAAAGGCGGCGCCATCGGTGGCGAGGCCATTCTTGACAATGTCACTATCTATCAGTTGACGGAAAGTGGACTGGCCTTGCAGGCGATGGTCAAGGGTACCAAGTTCTGGCGTGACGACGAACTGAACGAGTCGTGGGACAGTAACAATCCCTGAGCGGAGGCGGATAAATTCGCAGCGGAGGGTCAGCGCCGCCAGAAGGTTGGTGTGAAAAGTACCAGCAAGGTGAAAATCTCCAGCCGGCCGAGAAGCATGGCAAAGGACAGGACCCATTTGCCGAGATCCGACACATTGGCATAGTTGAGCGCGACGTCGCCAAGGCCGGGCCCGAGATTGTTCATGCAGGCCGCGACCGCGGAGAATGCGGTGACCTGATCCATGCCGTCTGCCATCAATATCAGCAGCAACAAGCTGAACAGTACGACATAGGCAGCGAAGAACCCCCACACCGCCTGGATCACGCGCTCGGATACCGTGCCCTTGCCCAGTTTGATCACGAAGACGCCGTTAGGATGCACCAGCCGGCGGATCTCTCGCATGCCCTGCTTGAACAGCAGCAAAATCCGTATCACCTTGATGCCGCCGCCGGTCGAGCCGGCACAACCACCGATAAAACTGGTAAACAGCAGAATGACCGGTAACAAACTGGGCCAGAAGTAGTAATCGGTCGTGGAAAAGCCGGTGGTGGTGCCGATGGACACGGCGTGGAACAGCGCCTTGGTGAAGGATTCGGCGAAGGGATAGCCGCCGGAGACCAGCAGCACCAGCGCGCACAGCAGGGTGATGGCGACCAGTACAAAGAGGTAGGCCTTGAATTCCGGATCCTTGAAATAGGGGCCGAAATTCAGTCGTTGTACCGCCAGATAGTGGATCGAGAAATTGACGCCGGCGATAAGCATGAACAGGGTGCAAATCATTTCAATGCGGGTAGAGGCGAAATAGCCGATACTCGCGTCATGGGTGGAGAAGCCGCCGATGGCCACGGTGGAAAAGCTGTGCCCGATGGCATCGAAGGCATTCATGCCCGCTAGCCAGTAGCTGATCGCGCAGGCCACCGTCATGCCCAAATAGATGTACCAGAGCGCCTTGGCGGTTCCGGCAATGCGAGGCGTCAGTTTTGCGTCCTTGATCGGCCCCGGGGTTTCCGCCCGGTACAACTGCATACCGCCGACGCCCAGCATGGGCAGGATGGCAACCGCCAGCACGATAATACCCATGCCGCCCAGCCACTGGAGTTGTTGCCGGTACCAGAGTACGGCATGGGGTAATTCGTCGAGCCCGACGATCACCGTGGCGCCGGTGGTGGTGATCCCGGAAAAGGCCTCAAAGACGGCGTCGGCGATCCCCAGTTGGGGTTGTTCGACCAACAGCAGAGGCAGTGCGCCATACAGGCTCAGCACCGTCCAGAACAGGACCACAATAAAGAAGCCGTCCCGGATCTTCAGCTCGGCGCGGGCGTGGCGCCGGGGCAGGTACAGGATCAGGCCGGTAATGATGGCGACCATGAAGGTCAGGGTGAAGGCAACGCCGCCGCCATCCTTGTAAATCATGGCGACTATGCCCGGGGGCACCATGGTCAGGCTGAACAGTAGCAACAGGATGCCGAGGATCCGGAAAATGGTGGCGAATTGCATGGTTAGCGCTCCCCGCCCCCGGCTTCAGGGGACTGGCAAACGACAGCGGCGGGCGACGGGAAAGACACTAGAAGTAGGCAACCGCGACCTGGAACAGGCGCTCCACGTCATGAATGTAGGACTTGTCGACCAGGAACAGGATGACGTGATCATCTTCCTGGATGACGACATTGTCGTGGGCAATCAGCACCGCATCGTCCCGCACGATGGCGCCAATGGTCGTTCCGGGCGGCAGCGGCACATCACCAATGGCCCGGCCGACCACGCGAGAGGTCTGCTCGTTGCCCTTGGCCACCGCTTCAATGGCTTCGGCCGCGCCCCGGCGCAGGGAGTAGACGTTGGACACATGGCCGCGACGTACGTGGGTCAGCAGGCTGCCGATGGTGATTTGCTGGGGCGAGATGGCGATATCAATTTCACCGCCCTGCACCAGATCGACATAGGCCGGTCGGTTGATCAGGACCATGGTCTTGCTGGCCCCCATGCGCTTGGCGAGCATCGCCGACATGATATTGGCTTCATCGTCGTTGGTGACGGCGATATAGACGTCAAAATCCTCGATATTCTCGTCGTTGAGCATGTCCTCGTCCGAGGCATCGCCTTGCAGGACCACCGAATTGTGCAGCCGGTCGGCCAGCTCCAGGGCCCGCTTCGGATTGCGTTCAATAATCTTGACCTGAACCTTGTCCTCCAACGCCTTGGCGAGCCCGGCGCCAATGTGGCCGCCGCCGGCAATCATGACCCGCTGGTAGTCCGACTCGAGGCGTTGCAACTCACTCATCACCGAGCGGATGTGCTGCCGGGCCGCGAGGAAGAAGACTTCGTCGTCTGCCTCGATGACGGTCTCGCCGGTCGGAACTATGGGTTTGCCCCGGCGGAAAATGGCGGCGACCCGGGTGTCGATATTGGGCATGTGATCCCGGAGCGTCGACAGGGCGCTGCCGACCAGGGGGCCGCCGTAGAAGGCGCGCACCGCGACCAGCCGCACCAGGCCTTTGGCAAAGTCCAGCACCTGTACTGCCCCCGGCGTTTCTACCAGCCGGGTAATGTAATCGGTGACCAGTTGCTCGGGGCTGATCACGACGTCAACGGGCATATTGTCGCTGTTGAACAATTGCGGAAACGCGAGATAGCTCGGCGCCCGGATACGGGCAATTCGTGCGGGGGTATGAAACAGGCTGTAGGCCACCTGGCAGGCGGTCATATTGACTTCGTCGCTGTCGGTCACGGCCACCAGCATGTCGGCATCTTCAGCCCCGGCCCGGTAGAGAATATTCGGAAAGGCGCCATGGCCGACGATGGTGCGCAGATCCAGATGATCCTGAAGTTCACGCAGCCGCTTGGCGTCGGTATCAATCAGTGTGATGTCATTGTCTTCTCCGGTGAGATTCATGGCCAGCGTACTGCCAACCTGCCCCGCGCCGAGAATAATGATTTTCATAACTTATTATGCTGATTTATCAGGAAATTCAGACAGTTCGTGTCTGATGCTTGCCCTATGCTACCCCTCACCGGGTCATTTCTAAAGTTTTTTATCGTCATCCAGAGCCTGTTTGACGAGACGGGCATAGTAAAAGCCGTCCATGTCCATCTGCCCGGGCAGGATTTGCAGGCCGGGGCCTGTATCGTCGGTGCCGTCCAGACCCAGATCGATCATGCTTTCCCGGGCATCGGACGTGCGGGTCAGGAAAGCCTCAATCTGCTGCCGGTTTTCCTCGGGCAGGATGGAGCAGGTGGCGTAGAGTAGCGTGCCGCCAGGCTCGAGATCCCGCCACAGGCTGTCCAACAGTTGCGCCTGCAGGGCAACGAGCGTGTCGATATCGGAATTCCGGCGCAGCAGTTTGATGTCCGGGTGGCGGCGGATCACGCCGGTGGCCGAGCAAGGCGCATCCAGCAGAATGCGATCAAAACGTCGGCCCTGGCGCCACTCCGGGTCGAGGGCGTCGGCGCTGATGACTTCGGCATCATAGCCGAGTCGCTCAAGCGTTTCCGTAATGCGCTCACTGCGCTGCGGATCTTTTTCCACGCAGACCAAGGCCAGCTTTCCCGCCACGCTTTCCAGCAGATGGGCGGATTTGCCGCCCGGTGCAGCGCAGGCGTCCAGCACCCGCTCACCGGCCGCCGGCGCCAGCAGGGGTGCGGCGAGTTGGGCGGCGGCATCCTGTACCGATACCCGGCCATCGGCAAAACCCGGCAGGCTGGACACGGGTGCCGGCTGGTCGAGCACGACGGCCGTGGCGACGGCAGCGTGGGCACTTGCCGGCAAACCCTCTGTGTCGAGCGCCTGCAGAAACTGTTCGCGAGTCGTGGTCGCCAGATTGACCCGCAAGGTCATGGGCGCCCGTGCATTGTTGGCGTCGACGATGTCCTCAAGTCTGGCTGGCCAGGCTTGTGCCAGACGCTGATAGAGCCAGTCCGGATGGGCGGTCCGGGTCGCCGGATCCTGATCCGCCTGCCCGAGCAGGCGATCCTGGTTGCGCTGAAAATTCCGCAATACCCCGTTGATCAGGTTTTTCGCCCAGGGCTTTTTGAGCGCGCGGGTGGCGTTGACGGTTTCTGACAGGGCAGCGTGTGGCGGCACCCGGGTGTACAGCAATTGGTACAGACCGATTAGCAACAGGCAGTGGACGTCCAGATCCTTGTTTTTCAAGGGCTTTGCGAGCAATTGCCGGGCGATGGCGTCAAGCCGGAAGTAGTAGCGACAACTGCCGAGCACCAACTCTTTTGCCAACGGCCGGTCCGCCTCCGCGACTTGATCAGGCCCGGCCAGCAGATCGCTGGCGGACTTGCCGCCATGGGCGATGGCATGCAGCGCGCGGGCGGCAAAGGCACGAGGCGGTTGGCTCATCAGTCTGTAGCCATCAGGATTTTTGCAGCCCGAGCACGGTGCCGGGTACAAACCAGTCGCGCCGGGAGTTGAGCAAATCCGCAACCGCCATCGGTTTGCTACCGGGCAATTGGACCCGGAGGAGTCGAAGCAAGCCTGCGCCGGTATTTACCAGAATGCCTGCTTTGTCGGCTGAAACAATCGTGCCGGGCGCACTCCCCGCCTGTTCGGTAGCTTGTGTCTCGATGGTTTCGGCCTCCCAAATACGGAGCACCTGGTCGGCGGCGGTAGTCGAGCACACCGGCCAGGGATTGAACGCCCGGATGCGGCGCGCCAGTTGCCCGGCATCCTGCTGCCAGTTAATCCGGGCTTCGGTCTTGTCGAGTTTGCGGGCATAGGTGGCATTTCGCTCGTCCTGGGGCTCGCCGGCAAGCGCGCCTTCAGCGAGACTTTCCAGCGCCGAGGCCAGCAATTCCCCGCCCAGGACGGCAAGTTGATCATGCAGGCTGCCGCCTGTCTCACGGGGCCCGATGGGCAGGGATTTTTTCAGCAACATGGCGCCGGTATCGAGACCGGCATCCATTTGCATGATGGTGATGCCGGTTTCCTTGTCCCCCGCTTCGAGAGCCCGGTGGATGGGCGCAGCACCGCGCCAGCGGGGCAACAGGGAGGCATGAACATTGATACAGCCGAGGCGGGGCACTGCCAGCACCGAGGGTGGCAGCAACAGGCCGTAGGCGGCGACCACCATGACATCGGGGCGATAGTCGGCGAGGCGGGCCACATCCGCTTCATTCCGAAAGTTGACGGGCTGTTCGACGGGGACGCCGTGCTCGAGGGCGAGCTGCTTGACCGGACTGGCGGTCAGTTTCTTGCCGCGACCGGCCTTGCGATCCGGCTGAGTGTAGGCCGCGAGGACCGGATGGCGGCTATCGAGCAGGGCCGCCAGGCTGGTCGCGGCAAATTCAGGGGTGCCGGCGAATACGATCCTGAGGGGATCAGGGGTCTCGCCGTAGGAGCTGGCCATGGCGTCAGGCCGACTGCTTTTGCTGTTTTTCGAGTTTTTTGCGGATCCGCTCCCGTTTCAGGGATGACAGGTAGTCGACAAACAATTTGCCGTTAAGATGGTCTATCTCGTGCTGGATGCAGACGGCCAGGAGATCGCCGGTGTCAATTTCAAAAGGCTCACCATTTCGATCGAGTGCCTTGACCCGGATCTCGTTGGCGCGCTGCACCTTGGCGTAGACGCCGGGAAAGGAAAGGCAACCCTCTTCCATTTCCTCGACGCCGCGGAGTTCGATGATTTCCGGATTGATGAGCACCATGGGTTCATTGCCATCTTCTGAAACATCGATAGTAATCAGTCGCTTATGATAGTCGACCTGTGAGGCTGCCAGACCGATCCCGGGCGCCGCATACATGGTTTCGAACATGCGATCGATCATGCTTTGCAGCTGGTCATCAAATTCCGTAATCGGTTCGGCCTTGGTGCGCAGGCGTGGATCCGGGTATTCCAAAATGGTTAATAAAGTCATAGAAGTGTGAAGAAGGTTGTCGTAAACACCGGATAAATGCTGATAAGATGATGATCATAATCAATATAACAACCGCTTGACCACGATTATTTCCGGTTTTCAGCTTAATCTGATCCGGTTATTATCCGGCAAGCAATAAATATAAAGGTCTCCGCACTTAGAGGGCTCCTATGAAAAAGACACTGATCGCGCTGGCGGCATCCGCCGGAGTATTGCTTGGGGGAATGGCGCAGGCGGCAGAGCTGCGTGACCAGCATCCGGATTTCTACGTTGTCAAAAAAGGCGACACCCTGTGGGATATCTCCGCAATGTTCCTGACCGATCCCTGGCTGTGGCCGGAGATCTGGCAGGCGAATCCGCAAGTGGATAATCCCCACCTTATTTTCCCCGGCGACGTCCTGACCCTGGTCTACGTCGATGGCCAGCCCCGTCTGGTGCGCGGCAATACCTTGCCCAACGGCACGGTCAAGCTGACCCCCCGTCCCCGGGTTTTGTCGGAAGGCGATGCGATTACCACCATCCCGCTGGAAATCATCAAGCCATTCCTGGTCAATTCTCTTATTGTCGGACCGGAAGATTTTGACGCCGCACCCTATGTGGTCGCCAATGACGGTGAACATCTGATCACCGGTGCCGGCGATCGGGTCTATGTGCGCGGCGCCGGAACGGACACCGCCAATGCCTTCGGCTTTTACCGGAAAGGCGAGATCTACCGGGACCCGGAAACCGGCGAAGTGCTCGGCCAGGAAGCCCGCTATCTGGCCAATGGCAACGTCGATACCCAGGGTGATCCCGCCGCCGTGTCTCTTGAAGAGTCGGTGATGGAAGTCCTGGTCGGCGATTTTGCCTTCCCGCGTATTCAGGAGCCGCTGCGACCCGTGTTCGTGCCGCGTGCGCCGGACCGCGACGTCGAAACCAGCCTGATTTCCGTCTATGGCGGAGTCACCCAGATTGGTCAGTACAATGTGGTAGTGCTCAACAAGGGCGCCAACGCCGGCATGGAGCCCGGTCACGTGTTGACGGTTTATCGTCGCGGCGAAGTGGTCCATGATCGGGTCGCAACCAAACGCAACAAGGAAGGCGCCTTCAAGGAATTCTGGAAATCCGTCAGCGGCAAAGGCGGCGAGTCCGTCAAACTGCCGGACGAAGAAGCCGGCACCCTGATGATTTTCCGCACCTTTGACAAGGTCAGTCTGGCGCTGGTCATGAATGCCACGCGCCCGATACACTTGCTGGACAAAGCGCGCACGCCCTGACTATCTCCGGCTTGCGAGCCCGGGGCATCGCGCCTGAAACAAGCGAAAACACGGTATGGACAAGGAAGTCGCAAAATACTGGGTACTACTCTCTCGTCTGAACGCTGAAACCGGCCGCCGTCTGCTTGACGCCGAGCCGGTTTTTTCTGATATCGGCGAGCTGTTTGCGATGAAAGGCAAGCAACTCGCCGAGCTCGGCTTTTCTGAAACTGCCCGCGACAGGCTTCGTAAACCTGACTGGGATACGGCGAAGGCAGACCTTGCCTGGCTCGACAGTGACGACAAGCACTTGCTGCCGATAACGGATCCGGCCTATCCCCGACTGCTGAAAGAATTGTCTGACCCGCCGGTTGTGCTCTTTGTACACGGCGATCCGGCGGTCCTCTGCGCGCCCCAGATTGCTATTGTCGGCAGCCGCAATCCGACGCCCGCCGGCGCCAACAATGCCCGGGATTTTGCCGCCGCGTTGGCGCGGGCAGGTGCCACCATAACCAGCGGCCTGGCTCTTGGCATAGACGGGGCCGCCCACCAGGCGGCCCTCGATGCCGGTGGCGCTACCGTCGCCGTGGCCGGCACCGGGCTGGATCGGGTCTATCCCGCCCGCCATAAGGATCTGGCTCACCGGATAGCCGGGCAAGGCGCACTGGTTTCAGAATTCGCGCCCGGCACGGGGGTTCGAAGGGGGCAATTTCCCCGCCGCAACCGAATTATTTCCGGCCTCAGTCTCGGCACTCTGGTCGTGGAAGCCGCGACCCAGAGCGGCTCCCTGATCACCGCGCGGCTGGCGGGCGAACAGGGCCGTGAAGTCTTTGCCCTGCCCGGCTCCATCCATAATCCGCTGGCCCGGGGCTGTCATCAGCTTATCAAGCAGGGCGCCAAGCTGGTGGAAACGGCGGAAGAAATTCTGGAAGAGTTGGCGGCGTTGGTAGCCTTCAGTCAATCCCCAGCGGAACCGGCGGCGGCTGAGGATTCGGGGACTGAACTTGGGCGGGAATACGAGCAACTGCTGAGGCAGATAGATTTTGATCCGACATCCGTGGATGAGATTGTAAAAAGATCAGGACTTTCAGTTGAAGTAGTATCCAATATGCTACTACTATTGGAACTGAATAATAAGGTAGTCAGTGTAGCCGGTGGTTACACGCGCTGCTAAACTCGCGCCTGGCAAGCGCATCCTCCTTTAACCTCTGGGTGACTGAATGAAAGAAGACGTACTCGATGTGTTGCTGTACATCTTTGAAAACTATCAGGAAGAGGAATCCAGCAAATTAAACAGTACCGACAACCTCGTTGAAGAGCTGGAAGAAGTAGGCTTTACCAACAACGAGATTGAGCGTGCCCTGGACTGGCTTGACGGCCTGGTCGATGCCCGCTCCGCGGATTTGGCGCCCATTCAGGCCAACCCCGCCTCGTTGCGCGTTTTCACCGAGGAAGAGGAACAGCTGATTTCGGTCGAAGGCCGTGGCTTTCTGCTGTTCCTGGAGCAGACCCGGGTGCTTGATACCCATGCGCGCGAAATGGTCATTGACCGGTTGATCGCTCTGAGCAACGGCGAAGAAGCGGATATGGACCGGATCAAGTGGGTCGTCATGATGGTACTGTTCAATATGCCCGGCCGCGAAGGCGAGTTTGCCTGGGTCGAAAACATGGATCTGAGCGCCCAGATCCACTAGCGCCGCAGACCCGGTTCGGACCGGGTCGGACTCCGCTTCCCGTCGACAGGCGGCAACAGGCCGCCCGCGCAACACGCTCCCGGGATCCACCCGGGCAGACTGAAATTCCCCCGGAATCATTGCCCCGGGCCTACCGATCCGCAAGAAAGCCGGGTAAAATCCCCCCCTTTCCCAAACCAATCCAACAGGATCTGTTATGTCCGATGTATTTGTTGCCATTTTGATGGGTTCCGACTCTGATTTGCCGGTCATGGAAAGCACCATGGAAGTGCTGAAAAAGCTGGGCGTCAAGACGGAAATGAAAATCACTTCCGCGCACCGTACGCCGGATGCCACCCATGCCTACGTCAAGGATGCTGAAAAGCGCGGTTGCAAGGTATTCATCTGTGCCGCGGGTCTCGCGGCACACCTGGCGGGGACCGTTGCCGGCCTGACCCTCAAGCCCGTGATCGGTGTCCCGATGGGTGGTGGTCCCCTGAATGGTCACGATGCGCTGCTGTCGACCGTACAGATGCCCGGCGGCGTGCCGGTCGCGACGGTAGCCATCGGCAAGGCCGGTGCCAAAAACGCAGCCTATCTGGCGGCACAAATCATCGGCCTGATTGACGAGCAGGTCGCTGACAGTGTTGTTGCCGAGCGCAAGGACAACGCGGAGCAGGTCAAGGAAAAGGACCGCAAGCTCCAGGAACGTCTGAGCCAGGCCTGAGCTTGAGCTGGCTGCACCCTCTTCATCTTCGGCGGGCTGCAGCCAGCATCCTTTCCGGCGGCGTCATCGCCTATCCGACGGAAGGCGTCTTTGGTCTGGGTTGTAATCCCCTTGACGGGGATGCAGTGCGGCATCTGCTCTTTCTCAAACAACGGTCTCCGGCCAAGGGGCTTATCCTGGTGGCCAGCGACTGGCATCAGGTGGCGCCGTTTCTGGCACCGGGGCAGCCGACCCGGCAGGACTTGCCGGCACGCCCATATCCGGTGACCTGGCTGCTGCCGGCAAGCGGTCGCTACCCCTGGCTGACCGGCGACTCCGATCGCCAGGCTGTCCGGATCAGTGATCACCCCCAGGTGAAGGCCCTGTGCAGGTTGACCGGGTTGGCCCTTGTCTCGACCAGCGCCAACCGGGCGGGCAAAGCCGCGGCTACCGACAGGCTGTCCGTGCGTCGCGCCTTCGGGTCGGAACTGGATTACATTCTGCCCGGCCGCCTCGGCAACAGCTGTGGCCCTTCGGAAATTCGCGATGCCGTGACCGGCAAGGTCCTGCGGCCCTACCAGGAAAATTCTTAGTCATGAGTCATGTCCTGACCGATCCCGCCGCTGCGGTAGCGCAAGTCAAAGCCTATTTGCTCGACCTTCAGCAGTCGATTTGTGATGCCCTCGCCCGGGAGGAAGGTGCGGATTTTCTTGCCGACGACTGGCAACGGCCCGGCGGTGGCGGTGGCCTGACCCGGGTGCTGGAAAACGGCAAGGTGATCGAAAAGGGCGGCGTCAACTTTTCCCATGTCCATGGCGCCCAATTACCGCCGTCGGCGACGGCCAGCCGGCCGGAGCTGGCCGGGCGGGATTTTCAGGCCCTGGGCGTGTCGCTGGTGATCCATCCCCGTAACCCCCATGCGCCGACCAGCCATATGAATGTGCGCTTTTTTGTCGCGGAAAAACCCGGCGAGGCGCCGGTCTGGTGGTTCGGCGGCGGCTTTGATCTGACCCCCTATTATGGTGACGACGACGATTGCCGGCATTGGCATCGGGTTGCCCGGGATGCTTGTCAGCCATTGGGAGAAACGGCTTACAGAAAATACAAAGAATGGTGTGACGACTACTTTTTCATCCGCCACCGGGATGAAGCTCGCGGCATCGGCGGGCTGTTTTTCGATGATTTGAACAGTCCGGATTTCGACACTGCCTTTGCATTCATGCGCTCGGTAGGCGATCACTATTTGCCCGCTTACCTGCCCTTGTTGCAAAAGCACAAGGATCGCGACTATGGTGAACGGCAAAGGGACTTCCAGCTATACCGGCGTGGTCGTTATGTGGAGTTCAATCTGGTCTACGACCGAGGCACCCTGTTCGGGTTGCAAAGCGGCGGCCGTACGGAGTCCATATTAATGTCGCTGCCCGCCGAAGTTCACTGGCGATACGATTGGCAGCCGGAGCCGGGCACGGAAGAAGCGCGGCTCACGGAACATTTTCTCAAACCCCAGGACTGGATCAGCCATTGATGATTACCGGACAATTTCCCCATCGCCGCCCGCGCCGTGCACGGGCACAGCAATTCAGCCGTGACTTGATGGCTGAAAATACCCTGTCTGCGAAAGACTTGATCTATCCGGTCTTTGTGCTGGAAGGGGAACAGAAAAAAGAATCGGTTGATTCGATGCCGGGCGTCGAGCGCAAGTCCGTCGACCTCTTGTTAGAAGAGCTGCAAGACGTCGCCAATCTGGGGATCCCGGCGGTTGCACTTTTCCCGGTGGTGGCGCAAAACAGCAAGTCTCTCGACGCCGAAGAAGCCTGGAACCCGGACGGACTGGTTCCACGCACCGTGCGCGCGATCAAGCAGGCCTTCCCCGAGCTGGGAGTGATTACCGATGTGGCTCTGGATCCCTACACCTCCCATGGCCAGGACGGCATCGTCGATGACAACGGTTACATCCTGAATGACGTCACAAAGGAAGCCCTGGTCAAACAGGCGCTCTGCCACGCCGCTGCCGGCGCGGATGTTGTCGCGCCCTCGGACATGATGGACGGTCGGGTGGGTGCGATCCGCAACGCGCTTGAAGACAAGGATCACGTCAACACGCTTATTCTTGCCTACTCGGCCAAATATGCATCGAGCTTTTATGGCCCCTTCCGGGATGCCGTGGGATCGGCCGCCAACCTCGGCAAGGCCGACAAGAAAACCTACCAGATGGATCCCGCCAACAGTGACGAAGCCCTGCATGAGGTAGCGCTCGATATCCAGGAAGGTGCCGACATGGTCATGGTCAAGCCAGGCATGCCCTATCTCGATATTGTCCGGCGGGTCAAATCCGAACTCAGAGTGCCCACCTTCGCCTACCATGTGTCCGGCGAATACGCGATGCTCAAGGCCGCCGCGCAAAACGGCTGGCTCGATGAAAAAGCCTGCGTGCTCGAAGCAATGCTGGCGTTCAAACGGGCGGGGTGTGACGGGGTGTTGACTTATTACGCCAAAGACATCGCTCGCTGGCTTCGGAGCGGTTAATTTTTCCTCATACGGCGTTGGGTCGCATCCTGTGCGTGCTCATTGACTGATCGTAAACTGCGCTGCTCAGATGCGTCCCGCCTGGTCCGGGAAATAAATTCCCTCGCTTTCTTTTAGGCCGGTAGCAAGGCTGGCGCGGCCAGAATATCTACACGGATCGCCACTGGGATCTCCTGCTCCACAAGTAAAATTATTAGCAAAAACAGCAGATTGCCAAAGGAGTTGCCTGCGGCTGTGGCCGGCCTGTTCCTGGCTTTGCGCGGGTGATGAAATAATTGCGCTACCAGGTGCATTGATCTAGCATGGGCTCACTCGTTTGACCTTATGGATTGCTGAGTCCCGGGATATGAAGAAGTTAATACGGATATCAACATCTCTCATGCTTGCCCTCACGCTGCTGGGTTGTCAGGGATTCAAGCTGGATGATGTACTCGGCAACAAGAACGAGGAGGAAGTGAAAACCGAACCTCAGGAAGCGCCAAAGGTCGAGCTCGACACTGGCACCGTGGTCGCCGGCCTCAAGCAGGCACTAATCGTGGCCAGCAAGAATGCGGTCGCCAGCGCCTCCAAAGAAAACGGCTTCTATGCCAATCAGCAGATCCACATCCCCATCCCCGAGCAACTGGAAGGTGTCGCGAGCGCATTGCGGAAGGTGGGATTCGACGAGCAGATCGAAGAGTTCGAGTTGGGAATGAACCGCGCAGCCGAGCACGCCGCTGCGGAAGCGTCAAACGTGTTCATGGAGGCGATATCGAAAATGAGTATCAAGGACGCGTTCGACATTCTCAACGGCAACAGTCGGGCGGCGACTACCTATTTTCGTAGTAACACGCAAACCGGTCTGAAACAGAAATTCCAGCCGATCGTTGCCGACAGCATGGCGAGCATCAATTTTTATCCGGAATACGAAAACCTGTTGGCAACCTACGAAAAAATCCCGTTTACACAAAAACCGGATCTGGATATCGAGCGTTACGTCACCGACGAAACTCTGGACGGGCTCTTCAAGCTGATGGCCCGTGAAGAAGCAAGGATCCGGAAAAACCCGAGCGCCCGGACAACGGAATTGTTGCAGCAGGTATTCGGCAATTGAGCAACGGGGATGACGGACCGCTGACAGTTTACGGCGATCTGAAATCCGGTAATTGCTACAAGATAGAACTGCTGCTGCAGCGCCTGGATCGTCAATACCAATGGCGTCAGATCGACATTCTCGCCGGCGCGGCCCGTACCCCCGAATTTCTCAAAAAAAATCCGAATGGCAAGGTGCCAATCCTGGAACTGGCGGACGGGTGCATACTCTGCGAGTCCAACGCCATTCTCTGCTATCTCGCCACAGGTACGCCGCTGCTGCCCGAGGCTGCCTTCGAGCGGGCACGGGTCATGCAATGGTTGTTCTTCGAGCAGCACCGCCATGAGCCAAACGTCGCCGAGGCCCGGTTCATCATCAGGTTCCTCAACCAGGGCGAGACAGAAAAAGATCGCCTGGCGGAAAAGCACCAGGCCGGATACCGGGCGCTGGATGTCATGGAAGCAAGCCTGTCGGCCAGAGACTTTATTGCCGGAGCCGAATACACGGTCGCCGATATCGCCCTTTATGCCTATAGCCATGTCGCGGACGAGGGCGGCTTCGATTTATCCGGGTATCCCTTTATTCAGCGCTGGTTTGCGAGGATCGAAGCACAGCCGGGCTACCTGTCTCTCGAGGAAGCCAGAACCCGCCACGGCCACTAGGCCGCAGCCTGTTTCGCCTTGGCCTTGTCGGCCCGGCGCGCGTGCCACCAGCGCCAGAAACTGCCACGGGGCAGGCTGATCCCGCTGACAAAGTTGAGCAACCGGTGGGGATCCTGAAGGCTGGACAGCATTTCATCGCGGGCCGTACTGCGCCCGGCAAACAGCAGTTTGTCACCGATGCCGATCTCCGTGTCATCGTCTGGCATAAACAACAACTCGCCGTTGACCCGCTCCAGAACCAGGCACTCGGCAGCCAGGTGTTCGTCGGTTTCGATGCGGGTGTTGTGGCGCATTGCATTGAGCGTCACCCTGCAACTGTAGCGGCGGCAGGCCCGGATGGCTTCCTTGCCTTCGGCGCCGAAGTCGAGCAACCATAAGTTGGGGGCGCGGCCTCGCAAGGTTTTCTCCAGTCGTTTCATAACCCGGTAGGCCCAGTCGTCAGAGGCACTGCGAAGTTGTGTCAGAAAGGGATCCATCAAGGGCGTCGTGGCAATGGTGAGCATGCGTCGGGCGACGATATGGCTGCGCCTGGCAATCAGATCGGCGCGGGACGCCTCGAATAACAAATCATTCTCGCGGTTGTCCTGTCGGGCGACGGTAAACAGGTTTGCATTCAGCTCCAGTGCCGTCATCACGATGGAAAGGTTGTCGACGTCATTGGCGGTGCAGGCCACAATTCCTGCCGCTTCCTGCACGCCCGCTTCCAGTAGCGTATGGGCTTCGGTGCCGCGACCTACAACTTTGTTGTCGTGGCCCTGCAGCAATCCGTCCCGGGCGTCGACCGCCGTATAGGCAATGCCTGATGCTGCCAGCATTTCCACCACATGGCTACCAAACCTGCCCAGTCCGCAAACAATCCAGGAGCCCTTGGGCGGATAAACGGGATCCCGCAGCGGGGTGCCGGGGACCGAAATCAGCCAGTCCTGCACCAGAAACTTGGCCGGCGAATTGAGTACCAGCGCGAGCCGCTGGGTAAAGACCTCGTAGGGATCAATAATGTAGTCGGTGCCGAAGGAGGCCATATTCGCGCCCACGCGGGCAGTTTCACTGCGTGCGAAAACGTTACGCTCCGGATACAACAGGCGACTGGTGATGGCGATGGCCAGGTTGGCCTCGTTGTCATCGGTGACCGCCATAACGCCCCGGCAACAGGGGTGGCCGAGCCCGGCCAGTTCCAGCAACTCCCGGCTCCGCGCGTCGCCATCAATGGCCGGCAATACTCCGACATCATGGCGCAGGACGATCCGCTTTACCGCGTCTTCATCCCGTTCGATAACTGCGGCCTGCAGGCGTCGTTGACGCAGTCCCTGCACCAGCAAGCTGCCGGTACTGCCGTAGCCGCAGACAAGGTAAAAAGGCTCTTTGAGGTTGCGTACCCGGCGGGCAAACTTGTTCAGGGTCAGCGCCTGCTGGAACTGGCTGTCACCGATCAACGCGAGGATGGAGCCGATGGCGTAAATCCAGCCGCCGACATTGAAGAAGATAATGGAAAAGGTCCATAACCGCTGGGCTTCGGTAAATTCGTAGGGGATTTCGCCAAAGCCGATCGTGGTCGACATGAAGGCGACGAA
>JASBTO010000257.1 GCA_030148365.1 Kangiellaceae bacterium | reverse complement strand
AAAAGCGCCGCACTCCGTCCAGCAACTGTGTAAAGCCAGGCAATCCATGACGGGGTTGGGGCGGGAAGTAGGTGCCGCTGAAAAAAGGCGTCAGATCCCGCGGGTCGAGAAACACGTTCAGGGGCCAGCCGCCGCCCTGCTGGTTCATCAATTGGTGGGCAAGTTGATAGATGCGATCAAGATCCGGTCTTTCTTCCCGATCCAGTTTGATATTGATGAAGTGTCGATTCATCACTTCCGCAGTCGCCGGGTCCTCGAAAGATTCATGTGCCATCACGTGACACCAGTGGCAGGCGGAGTAGCCGATTGACAGCAAAATGGGCTTGTCCCGGTCCCGGGCCCAGGCCAGGACTTCCGGGGTCCACTGCTGCCAGTGCACGGGGTTGTCAGCGTGCTGTTGAAGGTAGGGGCTGTTGGCGTTGCGCAGGTCGTTGCTGTCAATACTGTCCATGGAAAAGATCCCTGTAATGCCGCAAGAGATCGGCCATTGATCCGGGGTCCCGCGGTAACGGCGTTGTCACTTTTGACAACAAAGCTTCACTTGCATGCGCTCGGGCATACTGGCACTTTAAGGCCTTCTTTCGGTGCTAACAAGTTAATGCAATGAACAGTACCTTCGGCATTTTAAGTCCCGTGGACTGGCTCGCACTCGGCTGGTTTCTCCTTAGCTGGACCGGCTATACCATCTTTGCCCGCTGGCAGGCGCGGCTACGGCCTTGCTTGCATAACCAGTTGGCGGAGCATCGCCGGCACTGGGTCAGACAGATAGTCAGTCATGAAATGCGCATCACCGACGCTACCTGTCTCGGGATCCTGCAGCGCAATGTCAGCTTTTTCGCGTCGACCACCATTTTCATTATTGGTGGCCTATTGACGGTAATGGGCGCTACCGAGCGGGCTATTGAACTGGTCTCCGCCTTGCCGATGGTCAGCGAAAGTAGCCGCGCCTTGTGGGAGATAAAACTGCTTTTGCTGGTGACGGTTTATATCTACGCTTTTTTCAAGTTTACCTGGTCGATGCGGCAGTATAATTTTGCCGTGGTCCTGCTCGGTGGTGCACCCTTCAGGCCAGAAATCGGTGAGGCGGAAAAACCCTTCATCGAAAGCGCCAGCCAGGTGATGACTCGCGCCAACACCTCCTTCAACATGGGCTTGCGGGCCTATAATTTCGCCATGGCGGGCCTCGCCTGGTTCATTCACCCCTGGTTGTTTGTTCTGACCAGTACTTTGGTGGTGATCGTACTCTACCGGCGGGAATTTCACTCGGGGGCCATGCATGCCCTGCAGCTTGCGGCCAAGGGCCATCGCCCGGAATCCACAAAGGCGTCGCTCTAGAACTACCGCTGCGACCCTGCTAGTCGGCGGGTGCGGCAATCTGCGCGGCGCTGATTGAGATATCCTTCTGCCCGGGCATGTCTATCAGCGCTTGCAGTACCCGTCTCAGATGGTCGAGAGTACCGGTCAAATTCGCGTCTGTGTAAAAACGCCCGTTTACGATAAACGCGGGCACACCACGTACATCCCAGGCGTCTGACAGGGCATCAATTCGCGCCAGCGCCTTGTAGAGTTCCGGTTCCGTGATTGCGGCTTGCAGGGCTTCCTCATCGGCGCCCAGCTCTACCGCCAAAGCCAGCAGGGGCTCCAACTTCATCGACGCGTCAGGCGCCGCCGACAGGGCTTCCATGATTTGTCGGTGAATAGCGGGATCGGCGTCGATCCGCTCCAGCGCCAGCCACAGTTTTGCGGCAGGCCGCCAGGCTGGGCGCAATACGGACGGCAATCTCAGTACCCGTTCTTCGTCGAGCCAGGCACCCAACTCCTGTTCGACTTTCAGACAGGCATCGCAGCCGTAGTAGACGAACTGGACAATCGGCGCGCGGAATTCGTCCGCAACCGGCTTGTCCGGCAATTTGAGATACTGACGATTTTCCCTGACCGGATCTTCAGCGGCCCACAGCAGGCTCGAGGCCATCAGGGCGAGGAGGGTAACTGGTAAAAAAAGCTTCATGGCAGGCTCTCGGTGCTGGCAAACGAACAGCCAATAAAAAAGGCAGCGGATGCTGCCTTTTTAACTTCTGGGTGCGATGAGTGCAAGCGGCGATTCAGTGCAATCCCAACAGATATTGGGCTACCGCTTCCATCTGCTCGTCACTCATCCGGGAAGCGATGTCGCGCATGACCCGGTTCTGGTCATTGTGCCGGGTGCCTTTGGCAAACGCCTTGAGCTGGGCAATGGTGTACTCGGGGTGCTGTCCGGAGAGGGCCGGATATTCGGCCGCATTCAGACCGGCGCCAGTCGGACCGTGACAGGCGGTACAGGCCGGAATGCCCCTGCCGGCGTCACCTGCGCGGTACAGGCGCTCGCCCATCTCGATGTATTGCTTGGCGACCGCGCCTTTCTGGATCTCCCGCGAAGCATAGTAGGCGGCCACGTTTTCCATATCTTCTTCGGACAAGGGCGCTGCCATGGGCGACATTGAAGGATCATATCGGCCCTTGCTTTGATCGGCCATGCTGTCCTTGAAGTCTTTCAACTGCTTGACCAGGTAGTCAGGATTCTGTTCGGCCAGTTTCGGCCAGATCGGCGTCGTGCTGTTGCCGTCCGCCTGGTGGCACGCCGCACAGGTTTGTGCGATCCCGGCGCCGGCTTCCACGTCGGCAGCGTCAACATTCTGGGCGAGCCCGAATGCAGCCAGCGCGATTATGGCGAGTATCTTCATTGTTTACCCTTTTAATCAGTCAAGGTTAATGCCGTGCCAGGATTCGCCCCCCAGGGAGCCGATCGATGGCCCGGCACTGAAAAAAGTTCGGTGAATTATAGGGAACCAGTCCGGAAATCACCAGTGAAAACCACGAATGGGATCACTTATTCCTGTAAATTCCGTGGCTTCAGATCACATCCTTTCCGTCCAGACGAGCCCGGGGAGACGCTAATTATCCGGATACTCCCGCCGTCATCCGACGGATCAGCAGCCGCTTGCCGCCGCTCCGGGAGCCACTTCCCCCTGTATTTTGGTGCATTTTCCGGTTTAACCGTTAAAATGCCTGCATCTTTCATTCCAGGCACGCCCATGAATTATACCCAGGTTACCTACTTGCTCGGCGCTGCGGCCCTCAACCAGTTGCCGGCGGACGAAGGCATCGAGGTCGCGTTTGCCGGCCGCTCCAATGCCGGCAAGTCATCCGCCCTGAATGCCCTGACGGGCAGCCGCTCGACCGCCCGCACCAGCAAGACGCCGGGCAGAACCCAGCTGATTAATCTGTTTGCCCTCGACGAGTCGCGACGTCTGGTCGATCTGCCGGGCTACGGTTTCGCCAAGGTCTCGCTGGCCGTGAAAAAGCAATGGCAGGCAACCCTGTCCCAATACCTGCAGGACCGCAATTGCCTTCAGGGCTTGATCCTGCTGATGGACATTCGTCATCCGCTCAAGGAAACCGATTGCCAGACCCTGGCCTGGGCAGCCGTCAGCAACCTTCCGGTGCATATTTTGCTCAGCAAGGCCGACAAACTGAAAAGTGGCGCCCGCAAGAAAACCCTGATGGCGGTCGAAAAAGAGGTGGAGTTGCTGCACCCTGCCGCCACGGTACAAGTATTTTCCGCGTTAAAGAAACTGGGGCTGGACCAGCTGACCACCAAACTCGACCGTTGGTTTGAAGCAACTAGTCTTGATTTTGATGAGGAAGAAACGAAGTAAGTAATTACACTCAGAGCAGATAAAAAAGAGCCCCGGCGCGAGGGTGAGCCGGGGCCTATGCAATCCGACTTGGGGAGGTCAGATTGAAAATCCCGCATTGGAAGGAGGGAGTCGCGGGAGGCGCTAATGTGTAGCGCCATACACTCAGACGTAGGTTAACGGCAATTGTTCCATTTTCTACTTTGGAAAGTATGGAAATGTGACTTAGTTCATGTTTAAAGCCGACATCTCCCGAGTCCGAATGTCAGTGCGCTTCATCCCAATTTTTACCCACACCTAAATCGACCAGCAAGGGTACATCAAGTTCCACGATTTCTTCCATTATTTGAGATATTTTTTCACTAATTATCTCAATCTTTGATTCCTTCACTTCAAAAACCAGTTCATCGTGCACTTGCATGATCACCCGCGCGTCCGGCTCATCCTTCAACCAGTTATCGATACTGATCATTGCCAGCTTGATAATGTCCGCGGCGCTGCCTTGCATCGGCGCGTTAATAGCCGTGCGCTCGGCAGCTTTGCGGCGCATACCGTTCCTGGAATGAATCTCCGGCAAGTACAGGCGACGGCCGTACAGGGTTTCAACGTAACCGAGTTCGGCGGCCTTGTTGCGCGTATTTTCCATGTAAGCTTCAACGCCGGGATAGCGGGCAAAGTAAGTATGAATATAGTGCTGGGCTTCATCCCGGGGGATGCCCAACTGACGCGCCAGGCCAAAAGCGCTCATGCCGTAGATCAAGCCGAAGTTGATCGCTTTGGCGTTGCGGCGCTGATTGTCTGTCACGGCGTCCGGCTCGACATCGAACACTTCCGCCGCCGTGGCCCGGTGAATGTCTTCACCCCGGGCGAAAGCTTCGAGCAGGCCTTTGTCCTGAGACAGGTGCGCCATGATCCGAAGCTCGATTTGCGAGTAATCCGCCGCCACAATACTGAAGCCCTCGGGGGCAATGAAAGCCTGTCGGATACTGCGACCTTCTTCACTCTTGATGGGAATATTTTGCAGATTCGGATCGGAGGAAGACAGGCGCCCGGTCGCCGCCACCGCCTGATGATAGGACGTGTGGACACGGCCCGTCTTCGGGTTCACCTGCTTCGGCAACTTGTCCGTGTAGGTGGACTTCAATTTCGACAGACTGCGGTGCTCGAGGATCAGTTTGGGCAGGGGATAATCCAGCGCCAGTTCCTGGAGTACTTCTTCGGCAGTCGAAGGCTGACCTTTCGGCGTTTTCTTGAGCACCGGCAGGCCCTGTTTTTCGAACAGAATTTCCTGTAGTTGTTTGGGCGAGCCGAGATTGAATTCACCACCGGCCAGATCATGGGCTTCGGCTTCGAGCTCGGCGATCCGATCGGCAAAGGCCGCACTCTTCTTGCGCAGAAACTCACCATCAATCAGCACGCCATCGCGCTCGATACGGGACAGCACGGTCAACAGGGGCATTTCGATTTCTTCGAAGACGGCTTTGGGTCCGTCCTGCTCTTTGAGCTGGGGCCACAGTGTTTCGTGCAATGCCAACGTCACATCGGCGTCTTCGGCGGCGTAGGGAGCGGCCTGCTCCAGCGGGATTTGGTTGAAGGTCAGTTGCTTGGCGCCTTTGCCCGCGATGTCGGTGAAGCTGATGGTGGCGTGGCCCAGGTGTTTGAGTGCCAGGGTGTCCATGTCGTGTCGGCTGCCGACACTGTTGAGAATGTAGGACTCCAGCATGGTGTCAAAAGCAACGCCCTTGAGATCAATGCCGGCGTTGGCGAGCACGCTCATATCGTACTTGAGATTCTGCCCGACCTTCCGGGATTCCGGATTCTCGAGTAGCGGCTTCAGTTTTGCCAGCACCTTGTCCCGATCAAGCTGGTCCGGTGCGCCCACATAATCATGGCCGATCGGCAGGTAAGCGGCTTCTCCGGGCGCGGTCGCGAAGGACAGGCCAACCAGTTCGGCAGCCATGTAATCCAGACTCGTGGTTTCGGTATCCAACGCATACAGTGGCGTGTCTGCCAGCTTTTCCAGCCAGCGATCCAGATCCTTTTCCTCCACGATGACTTCGTAGCCGGAGCGATCCACGCTCGTCTGGGAATCCGCTTCGGCTTCTGCTTCCGGCTCGTCGCCACTGCCGAGCAGTTCCCGCAGCCAGGTTTTGAATTCCAGTTCCTTGTACAGCTCGATCAGGCGCTCTCTGTCCGGCTCGGCAAGGGTCAGGTCGTCGATACCAAACGGTAGCTCGCAATCCAGTTTGATGGTTGCCAATTCTTCCGAAAGCGGCAGCTGCCCGAGGGCCGCACGGAGATTTTCACCGATCTTGCCGCCGACCTCGTCAGCGTTGGCCATCACCTGCTCGAGGGAACCATATTTATCGAGCCATTTAACGGCAGTCTTCGGACCGCACTTGTCCACGCCGGGTATATTGTCGACCTTGTCGCCCATCAGGGTCAGATAATCCACAATGCGTTCCGGCGGCACGCCAAACTTTTCCCGGACACCGTCAGGGTCCATGTAGGTATTCGACATGGTGTTGATCAGGGTGACATGCTCGTTGACCAGTTGGGCCATGTCCTTGTCACTGGTGGAAATCAGGGTTTGCAGACCTTTTTCGCTCGCCTGGCGGGAGAGAGTGCCGATGACGTCATCCGCCTCCACATTGTCGATGACCAGCAACGGCAAGCCGAGCGCCTCGACCAACGCGTGCAGGGGTGCGATCTGTTCACGGAGCTCAGGCGGCATGGGTGGCCGGTTGGCCTTGTAGTCCTCAAAAAGATCGTTCCGGAAGGTTTTGCCCTTGGCGTCAAATACGACGGCCATGCGACTCGGGCTGTAATCCTTCTGCAGTTTCTTGAGCATGTTGACCACGCCGTACGCCGCACCGGTTTGCGCGCCCTTGGAACTCTCCAGGGGAGGCATGGCATGAAAGGCCCGGAACAAATAGGAAGAGCCGTCTACGAGAATAATGGGGTTATCAAGTGCTTGCATATATTCGGGGCCTGTTAATCTTTTATTCCAACACCCTGTTGAGCCTGACAAAGCGGCAATCGGAGCGCAAGAATTGTAGTTTGGTCATTCCGGGTGAGCGACGGGCAACGGAGAATTGCACTTTATCAGGCTCACCCTGCACGGTCCGGGCAAAAAACGGACTCCGTCGGGATGCTGGAATAAAAGACTACCAGACCCCAGAATTTGTCGCTGTTTTTGTTGCCGCTACCGGGCTAGACTGGTGTGGATCCGGAAAAATATCCTAAAAAACGTGCGGCCGGAAAGTCGCGCAAGATAGCCTACAGGGAATTAAAGGAGTCCGCCATGAGAAAATCCAGCCTCGGTTTATTGCTGTCGATACTGGCTTGTTTACCCCTTCATCTGCAATCCGCGGAAGCGCCGAAAGCCAAACCCGAGCCCGTCCAGGCTCCCCCAAAGGTCGAGCAGGGCGAGGTCGTCGAACCGACCGTACGGATCCGCGAAACCGAAGCCGAAGTCATCACCGAATTTATCTTTGCCGGCACGACGGAGATTATCAAGGTCACCCCGAAAGCCGGCGGCCGCTCTTACTATCTGGTCGATTCCGATGGTAATGGCCGCTTCGAAAGCCTCGGGCCGGACCTCGGCGAAGACTTCAAAATCCCCGAGTGGATACTGCTTGAATGGTAATTCGGATTGTCGTAAGGTTCCCCATCGCAACTTGAAATAAGCGCGCCAGACCTTATCCACAAGCGGCCATTTTCTGTGGATAACTCTGTGCAATAAACCGACAACCTGGAAAAACCAGAATAAATCCAAACTAACGCCGGGCAGCAAGGACAGGGAATGAGGCTCCAATAATCCAATAAAAACAATTAGTTAAAAAAACAACCGAAGTTACTTCTTTAATTTTCACCGTAACGGGGACGGGATTCCTGTTTGTGGATATTATTATTGAAAATCCTATAGTCAAGCTTTTTCGGGCCACAGGAATCATCAGAACCACGTATTCATGAGCGCCATACTCGACCGTCTCAGCCATTATCTCGAAGCCCTCAGCGAGTGGGTCGGCAAGGCCGTTGCCTGGCTGACTCTGGCCATGGTGCTGGGCACCGTTGTGGTCCTCGTATTCCGCTATCTATTCAACGAAGGCGCCATTGCCCTGCAGGAATCGGTGCTGTATCTGCACGCCATGGTGTTCATGTTGGCGGCGGCCTACACCCTCAAGGACAACGAACATGTCCGGGTCGACGTCTTTTACCGCCGCTTCAACCCCCGCCAGCAAGCCTGGGTCAATATTGTCGGGTACGTGATCCTGTTGTTGCCGGTGACCATTTTCATCATGGTAACCAGCTGGAATTTTGTTTCCTTCAGTTGGCGCATCCTCGAAGGTTCCAACGAGCCCGGCGGCCTTCCCGTCGTCTACCTGCTCAAGTCGTTACTGGTGATTATGCCGGCCTTGCTGCTGACCCAGGGCCTCGCCCAGACCTTGCGATTGCTGTTGTTCCTGGCCGGCAAAGCCGACAACCCGCTGCCAAAGGCGGATCAGCATGTTTGAAGCCATGCCTCTGCTGCTGTTTCTCGCCGCCGGACTGGTGCTGCTCTGGGGCTATCCGGTCGCCTTTTCTCTGGCCGGCACCGCGCTGATTTTCGCCGGGATCGGCGTCCTGGCCGGCTGGCTGGAGCCCTGGCAGATGCGCGCCTTGCCGCTGCGCCTGTACGGGATCATGACCAACGATACGCTCATTGCAGTGCCGCTTTTTGTCTTCATGGGCGTCATGCTGGAACGGGCCCGCATCGCCGAGCAACTGCTGGATGCCATGGCCTCCCTGTTTGGCAGATTGCGCGGCGGTATGGGCATTGCCGTCACCATTGTCGGCATGCTGCTGGCCGCCAGTACCGGGATCGTCGGCGCGACAGTCGTC
>JASBTO010000247.1 GCA_030148365.1 Kangiellaceae bacterium | reverse complement strand
CGGCTGCGAGGCCGGTGCCAGCATTCGCCTCACCAAGCGCTTGCCGGCCGGCGGCGGCCTTGGCGGCGGCAGTTCCGATGCCGCAACCACCCTGGTTGCCCTGAACCGGCTATGGGATCTGGGCCTTGACGTGGATGCACTCGCCGCCATTGGCAGAAATCTCGGCGCGGACGTACCGGTATTTGTCCGCGGCCGCAGCGCCTGGGCGGAGGGTATTGGCGAGCGACTTACCCCCGTTGACTTACCGCCCCGCTGGTATCTCGTCGTGTTCCCGGAGACCCGGGTCAATACCGCGCAAATATTTGCCGACCCGGCGTTGACACGTAACGACAAAGCCCTCAAAATACGCGCCTTTCTCGCCGAGGGTGGCCTGGAATCCGGCTACAATGCCGTGACGCCGCTGGTACGCCACCAATATCCGGAGATAGGAAGGGCACTTGACTGGCTCAGTCAACACGCCAGCGCCCATCTGACCGGTACCGGAGGTTGCATATTTGCGGCCTTTGACAACGAGCGGGAAGCGCGTAAAATAGCGGCCCAGTGCCCTCGGCACTGGCCCAATTTTGTTGCCAGCGGCACAAATCTGTCGCCTTTATTCAGCGGCTAGCGGCTGAATAATTAAAGGTAACCAACAGAGTTTGGGGTGTAGCCAAGCGGTAAGGCAGCGGGTTTTGATCCCGTCATGCGTAGGTTCGAATCCTACCACCCCAGCCATTTTTTCCGACCGGGCCCATTTTTCGCCCAGCGGCGTAATTCAGTCACATTTTCGGCATGGCGCTATTTCTGCCTTGCCGAACAAAGACGGACTCCGGCAGGACGCCGCAATGAAAGATCAACAGGCCCTTTTATGTCCAATTTGATGCTGTTTCGTGGCAATGCCACCCCTGAACTCGCCGACAAAATTTCCGACTACCTTGATGTCCCGATGGGCAAAGCCAAGGTCAGCCGTTTCAGCGACGGCGAAAGCAACATCGAAATTCTTGAGAACGTCCGCGGCAAGGACGTCTTTATCCTGCAGTCCACCTGCGCGCCCACCAACGATAACCTGATGGAACTGGTGATCATGGCCGACGCCCTGCGCCGTGCCTCGACCCGGCGGATCACCGCCGTGGTGCCCTACTTCGGTTACGCGCGCCAGGACCGACGGGTCCGCTCCGCCCGGGTGCCGATCAGCGCCAAGGTCATCGCCGACATGATGGCCGGCGTCGGGATAGACCGGGTGCTGACCGTCGACCTGCATGCCGACCAGATCCAGGGCTTTTTCGACATTCCGGTGGACAACGTCTACGCCACTCCGGTCATGCTGGACCATATTCATCAGACCAATTATGAAAATCCGGTCATTATTTCGCCGGACGTCGGCGGCGTCGTGCGGGCCCGGGCCGTGGCCAAACGCCTCGACGATGCCGAACTGGCCATCATCGACAAGCGTCGCCCGCAAGCCAATCAGGCGGAAATCATGAACATCATCGGTGACGTGCAAGACCGTGACTGCATCATCGTCGACGACATGGTCGACACCGCCGGCACCCTGTGCCTCGCCGCCAAGGCCCTGAAAAGCGAAGGTGCCCGGACCGTGACCGCCTACTGCACCCACCCGGTGCTGTCGGGCAAAGCCATCGAGAATATCGAGAATTCCAAACTCGACAAACTGGTGGTCAGCAATACCATCCCGTTGAATGGCGCCGCCGAAAAGTGCAGTCGCATCGAAATTCTGGATCTGTCGCCATTGCTTGGCGAATCCATTCGCCGCGTCAACGAGGAAGAATCCATCAGCTCCATGTTTGTGTGAGCTGAGACCACGAATTTCATTGCCCGGATGTATCCGGCAATGGAACGGGCCGGCAGCCTGGTCGCAAGGCGCCGGCAAAACAAACGCCGCCATTTGGGTGGTGTTTTACATTTTGGAGTAACATCATGAGTGAACATAAACTGTCAGCGGAAATTCGCAAGGACATGGGGAAAGGTGCGAGCCGCCGCCTGCGTCGCGAAGCAGACCTGGTTCCGGCTATCGTTTACGGTGGCAAGGAAGAAGCCCAGGCCATCACGCTGAAGCACAGCGAAGTCCTGAAAGCTCTTGAAAGCGAGTCTTTCTATTCCCAGATCATCGATCTTGAAGTCGCCGGCGATGCCGAAGAAGTGCTGCTGAAAGACATCCAGCGCCATCCCTTCAAGCCGAAAGTCCTGCACATGGATTTCCAGCGCGTCGTCCGCGGTCAGGAACTGCACGTCACCGTACCCCTGCACTTCCTCAATGGCGAGAGTTCTCCGGGTCACAAGGCCGGCGGCATCATCTCCCACACCCTGACGGAAGTGGAAGTGATTTGTCGTCCCCGTGCCATTCCCGAGTTCATTGAAGTGGATCTGATCGATCTGGACCTCAACGACACCGTGCACCTGAAAGATCTGGAACTGCCGGAAGATGTCCGCCTGGCCATCTTCGAGCATGGTGATGAAGAAGACAACAACCTGACCGTCGCCAATGTCCATCGTCGCGGCCTCGAAGAGGAAGCGGAAGACGAAGCCGAAGCCGAAGCGGCTGCTGCCGAGTCCGATGCTGCTGCTGAAGCGGCGGAAGGCGAAAGCGATGCTGAAGGTGACGCTGAAGGCGACAAGGAATAACGACTCCCGTCGTATTCCTGGTCTGATACAGTTTGTCTGCCATTAGACTGATTGCGGGCCTGGGTAATCCGGGCCCGCAATATGAATCAACCCGCCACAATGCCGGCGCCTGGTACCTTCAGGAACTGGCCGATCATTATCGTGTCCCCCTTTCCCGGGACAGCAAGTTTCACGGCTGGCTCGGCAAGGGCCGGATTGCCGATCAGGATATCTGGCTGTTGCGTCCGGACGACTTCATGAACCTGAACGGCAAAGCCATCGGCGCCCTCGCCGGATTCTTCAAAATCGAGCCGGAAGAAATTCTCATCGCCTATGACGAACTGGATCTGCCGCCTGGCGTCGTACGCCTGAAACAGGGCGGCAGTAGTGGTCACAACGGCATCCGCGATACCGTCGCGAAGCTCGGCAACAACCGGAATTTCTTCCGTCTGCGGATCGGCATCGGTCATCCCGGCGACAAGAGTCTGGTAACGCCCTACGTACTGGGCAAACCGCCGGCGAAAGAAAGAGATGCCATCATTACGGCCATTGATGAAGCGGTCCGGGAAACCGGCCGCATCGTCACTGGCGAACGGGACAAGGTCATGCAAACGCTGCACAGCCTGCCCTCCCCCCTGCACGACAAGAATTAGGTAACCCCATGGGATTTAATTGCGGAATTGTCGGACTGCCCAATGTCGGCAAGTCCACCTTGTTCAACGCGCTGACGGAAGCCGGCATTGACGCCGCCAACTACCCGTTCTGCACCATCGAACCCAACACCGGCATCGTGCCCATGCCCGATCCGCGCCTCGACAAGCTGGCGGCGATCGTCAATCCCCAGAAAGTCCTGCCGACCACCATGGAATTCGTCGACATCGCAGGCCTGGTGGCGGGCGCATCCAAAGGCGAAGGCCTCGGCAACAAGTTCCTCGCCAACATCCGTGAGACCGATGCCATTGCCCACGTGGTCCGCTGCTTTGACAATGACGACGGGGTCCATGTCGCCGGCAAGGTGGATCCGGTCTCGGATATCGAGGTCATCAACACCGAATTGGCGCTGGCGGATCTGGAGTCCATCGAGAAACGTATCCAGCGCAACCAGAAGGTTGCCCGCAGCGGCGACAAGGATGCCAAGGCCGAATTGGCCTTGCTGGAGAAAGCCAAGGCCTGCCTGGATGAAGGCAACCCGATCCGGTCCCTGGACTTTGACAGGGAAGAGCAGAAAATTGCCCGTCGCTGGCAATTACTGACCACCAAACCGACGGTCTATATCGCCAACGTCAATGAAGACGGCTTCGAGAACAACCCTTACCTGGATAAAGTGCGTGAGTTCGCCGCCGCGGAAAACGCCGAAGTCGTGCCGGTCTGCGCCGAGATTGAAGCCGAGATTGCCGCCCTGGATGACGCCGACAAGGCTGAGTTCCTGGAAGAGATGGGCCTCGACGAGCCGGGTCTCAACCGCGTGATCCGCGCCGGTTATTCATTGCTCAACCTGCACACCTATTTTACTGCCGGGGTCAAGGAAGTCCGGGCCTGGACCATCCCCGTCGGCTCCACCGCGCCCCAGGCCGCCGGCATCATTCACACCGACTTCGAAAAGGGCTTCATCCGCGCCGAAGTCACCGCCTATGACGATTACGTCGCCTGCAACGGCGAGCAGGGCGCCAAGGAAGCAGGCAAATGGCGTCTGGAAGGCAAGGATTACATCGTCAAGGACGGGGACGTGGTGCACTTCCGCTTCAACGTCTAGAGAAGATTTCACCGGAAAGCGGATTCAGGCAGGGTTCGCCTTGACAAGCGGCCCGCGAATCCCGAAAATACGCGCCTCTTGCGCTTCGCAGGATAAGTGGCTAGGTAGCTCAGCTGGTTAGAGCACAGCACTCATAATGCTGGGGTCGGCGGTTCAAGTCCGCCCCTAGCTACCACTTTTCTCTTCACCCCCTGTTACTTTCATTCCTGGTCCAGGGGTTGCACGCACCGCTCGCCTTCGTTGCGGGCGTTATTCACATAACTGCTCACCGCATAGGCCGCCATGGGCGTGTCGTCCGACGGCTGCATCATGTCCGTCAATAATTCCCGATCCTCGCTGCGGATCCAGTCGGTTGCCGCATCCTCATCGAGGATGACGGGCATGCGATTGTGGATTTTGCTCATCAGGGCGTTCGGTGCGGTAGTAATAATCGAGCATTGCCGACCTTCTTCACAGTCCCGGTACACGCCCGCGAACGCGAAGTAACCGCTATCCCGAGGATGGATATAAAAAGGCTGCTTGCGGGACGCTTCCCGGCGCCACTCGTAAAAACCGTTGACCAGAATAATGCAGCGGTCTTTCTTCATGAGTTGCTTGTGGGGCCAGCCACTCCACATTTTCTCGGCCTTCATGTTGGCCAGCTTGTAATTTTTGTCCCCGTAAGCCTGATCAATGCCCCAGTGGCAGTCCCGGGCCTCGAGCTTGCCCTCGTGTGAGTAAACCATGGGGATATCGCTGCCGGGCGGCGCATTGTACAGGCCATCGAGGATCAGGTAGTTCCGGTAGATTTCCCACTTCTCGGCGGGCACCTCGAACTGGTCCCGGTATTTGACATTGATTCGGCCGCACATGGCGGTATTTAAGCAGAAATGCCCGAACAGGGCGAACGCGATCCTGAATCCCGATACCGGTGGGCCTGCCAAGACAGACTTTAATTGACCTGAAATTGATCTGCATCAAGCCATCACCGGGCCGCTTGCCGGGTCCATCGGTATGATGATGCCACTTACCAACCACCCAGTTGCTGCTGTCTGCCATGAAAAGAAAAATCGCCCGCGCCGGCCTTTGCCCGGCATTGCTCGCCACCCTCACCGCGCCTGTCTTTGCCGCCGCAGAGCCGGAAAGCCCGGAAACCGATCCCGTAGAGACCATGGTCATCGTCGCCAGCAAGACGCCACGACCGCTTCAGGACGTGGCCGGCACCGTGCGGGTCCTTGAAACCGATACTCTGAACGGACAGCTGTCCGGTGATTTCGACCAGATCCTGCGGTATGAACCGGCCCTTGGCGCGGTCCGCTCTGGCACCCGCTTCGGTGTGACCGGCATCAATATCCGGGGCATTGACGGCAACCGCGTCGCCATGGAAGTTGACGGCGTGCCGGTGGGCGATCAGTTTTCCGTGGGTAATTTTTCCAATGCCGGCGGTAATCTTCCGGATCCCGGCCTGATCCGGCGAGTAGAAATTCTTAACGGCCCGGCGTCCACCCTCTATGGCTCAGACGCCATCGGTGGCGTGGTTGCCATTACGACCTGGGATCCGGACACTCTGGTGGCGAACAGCGGTCGTGACTGGACCACCCGATTCAGCACCGGTTTTCATGGCGAAAACAGCAGCTACTTCAGCAATGCCCTTGCCGCCTGGTCGGGCAACTCCTGGGGTTTACTGGCGGCCATCAGTCTGCGGGACGGCGAAGAACTCGACAATCAGGCGAGCAGTCAACTGCCCTCGGATCCTCAGGAGTGGGACTCCTCCTCCGCCATGATCAAAATCACCCGGGACTTCGATGGCAGCAATCGCTTACGCCTGACCCTGAACGATGAGGAGCTCAACGCCGATACCGACATCCGCTCCATTCTGGGGTTGGGCCGATTCCGCTTCACCACGGCGCTGCGCGGTGAAGACCGTGCTGAAAAATCGTCCCAACTGCTCGATTACGAATTCTCCGGCGCCGGCTTTGACCAGGGCCTGGTACGGATCTGGCGGCAGAACTCAAAAGTTCAGCAGCTTTCCTTTGAAGAGCGGGCGGCGGCCATGCGACCGGTACGTCTGAGGCGCGGCTTTGACTACCAACAGGAAACCCTCGGCGGCGAAGTCAACCTGTTCCGGACTCTGGATTTCGGCACCGGACAGCATCACCTGGGACTCGGCCTCGAGTATTCGGAAACCGATACCCGGGAGTTCCGGGACGGCCTCGAGGTCGGTCTGGAAGACGGCATTGCCAGCCACAGGATCCTCGGGGAGACCTTCCCGCTGCGGGACTTTCCCAACAGCGAAACCCGTGAACTGGGTATTTTCCTCCATGACGAGATCACCTGGCGAAACAGCCCCTGGACCCTGATCCCGGGCTTGCGCTACGACCGCACCCGGTTGGAGCCGGAGCCGGACGCCATTTACCTTGAAGATAATCCTGACTCTGAAGTTGTCTCCCTCACCGACGAGGCAGTGTCTCCGAAACTGGGCTTGGTCTACAAGATTAACCGGGACTGGAGTGGCTTTGCCCAGTATGCCCGCGGCTTTCGTGCGCCGCCTTTTGAAGACGCCAATATCGGCCTCGACATTCCGCTGTTCAATATCCGGGCCCTGCCCAATCCGGATCTGGACTCGGAAACCTCCGACGGGTTCGAAATTGGCCTGCGCCGCCTGCAAGGCGATGCAAGCTTTACCCTCAGTGCCTTCTGGACCGACTACGACGACTTCATCGAGACCCGCGCCCGGATTGGCGTGGATCCGGATTCAGGCGTGCTCCTGTTCCAGTCCCGCAATATCGACAAGGCCCGGATTTACGGTCTGGAAACCCATTGGCAACAGCCTCTGGACGAAGTGTTACCGTCAATACCGGGCCTGAGCCTGGATTTGGGCGCCTACTGGTCCCGCGGCGAAAACCGGACCACGGATCAACCGCTGAACTCGGTGAGTCCGCCCCAGGCGATTGTCGGGCTTTATTGGGATTCCCCCGACGCCACCGTAAACCTCGGGCTGGTCGGCACCTTTACCCGCCGCCAGACCCGGATCGACGAGACCGGCGGCTCTCGCTTCGAGACGCCCGGCTCCGGCGTTCTGGACCTCCTCGCCCGCTGGCAATTGCATCCCGACTGGTCCGTCAGTGCCGGTATCTACAACCTCGGCGACAAAAAATACTGGCGCTGGTCCGATGTCTCCGGATTCGCCCCTGACGATCCCGTGATTGAAGTACTGTCGCGGCCCGGTCGCAGCCTGGCCCTGACGGTCAGCGCGCAATTCTAGGCCAGTTGATCCAGATCAAAGCCTGACGGGAGGGACTCGGATACTCTGAGCCGGAAGCCTCCCGCGCTTCCCGTCAGTCCTGACTCTATAAGGAGAAAAATTGTGCATATCAAACCCGCCCTGCTGGTGACCTCCATGGTGGCAATTCTGGCCGCCTGCGACGGCGCCAACCAGGAAGTTTCCGCCAACACCCAAGCCGCTGGCGACAACAGTGCCGCGGTTCACCAGGCCGAAGTTGCTTCGGCTTCAGAGTCACTCGGGGCGCGCATTTCCCGTGGCGAAACCCTGTTCCAGACTCACTGTGCGGCCTGTCACCAGGCCACCGGTCAAGGCCTGGCCGGCGCTTTCCCGCCCCTTGCCGAATCCGATTATCTGCTGGAGGACCCGGAACGGGCCGCCCGGGCCGTCATCAAGGGCCTGTCCGGACCTATCACGGTCAATGGCACCGACTATAATTCCGTTATGCCGGCACTGGCCTATCTCAAGGACCAGGAAGTTGCCGACATTGTCACCTACACCCTCAACGCCTGGGGTAATGACGGCGGCGAAGTCAATGCCGCCCAGGTCGCGGCTATCCGCGCCGGCGATGACAAGGACAAGGTCACCGCACGCGCCGATCACCCGGTCAGCGGCAGCGAAGAGATGGCCTACAAGGGTGCGCCGAGCGCCATCTCCGGCAAAGAGGCTTCCCAAATGATTGACTCCGATGGGCCGGGCATGACCCACGACGAGTTCGGCACCGCCACGGAAATCTACTTCCAGCGCTGTGCCGGTTGCCACGGGGTACTGCGCAAGGGCGCCACGGGCAAACCCCTGACCACGGATATTACCCGGGAAAAAGGCACCGACTATCTGAAAGCCCTGATCACTTACGGTTCGCCGGCCGGCATGCCCAACTGGGGAACCTCCGGTGATCTGACCGATACCGAAATCGATATCATGGCCCGTTTCCTGCAGCATGAACCCCCGGCACCGCCCGAGTGGGGCATGGTGGAAATGAAGGACAGCTGGAAGTTGCTGGTCGCGCCGGAAGATCGGCCGAAAAAACCCCAGCACAAGCGCAACATCGACAATTTCTTTGTCGTGACCTTGCGCGACTCCGGCCAGGTGGCGATTATCGATGGCGATACCAAGGAAGTGGTCAATATCATCAAAACCGGTTACGCCGTACATATTTCTCGCCCGTCAGCATCCAGCCGTTATATGTACACCATCGGTCGGGACGGCAAGATCGACATGATCGATCTCTGGATGGCGCCGCCGAAGCGGGTCGCCGAAATCAAGATTGGTCTGGAAGCCCGCTCCGTGGAAACCTCCAAGTACCACGGCTATGAAGACAAGTACGCCATCGCCGGCGCCTACTGGCCGCCCCAGTACACCGTCATGGACGGCGATACCCTCGAGCCCCTGAAAATCGTCTCTACCCGGGGCATGACCGTGGATACCCAGGAATATCATCCGGAGCCACGGGTCGCCGCCATTGTCGCTTCCCACAAGCACCCGGAGTTCATCGTCAACGTCAAGGAAACCGGCAAAATCCTGCTGGTCAACTATGAAGATATCGACAATCTCCAGGTGACCACCATTGACGCCGCGCGTTTCCTCCACGATGGTGGCTGGGACAGCAGCAAGCGCTACTTCCTGACCGCTGCCAACCAGTCCGACAAGATCGCCGTGGTCGACTCGGTGGATCAGGAGCTGGAAGCCCTCGTGGATGTGGACAAGATCCCCCACCCCGGTCGGGGCGCCAACCTGATGGATCCGGAACATGGCCCGGTCTGGGTGACCAGTGCTCTCGGCAACGAAAAGGTGACCTTTATCGGTACTGACCCGGAAGGCCATCCTGACAAGGCCTGGAAAGTGGTGCGGGTGCTCAAGGGTCAGGGCGGCGGTTCCCTGTTCGTCAAGACCCACCCCAAGTCCACGAATCTGTGGGTGGATACCCCGCTCAATCCGGACGTTGAAAAATCCCAGAGCGTCGCGGTCTACGACATCAATAACCTGGACGCCGGATACGAGGTCTTGCCTATCGGCGAATGGGCGAAACTCGGCGAAGGACCCAAGCGCATCGTGCAGCCGGAGTTCAACAAGGCTGGTGATGAAGTCTGGTTCTCGGTCTGGAGTGGCCAGGATCAGGAATCCGCCATCGTCATCGTCGACGACAAGACCCGCAAGCTCAAGAAAGTTATCAAGGGGCCGGAAATCATTACCCCGACCGGCAAATTCAACGTCCATAACACCGTTAACGACGTTTATTGAAACCCTGCGGCCGCCTCTCCGGGCGGCCGCCCTTTTTCTTTTCCAGGAGTTACCCATGCGCGCTATTCTCACCATGGCATGCCCGCTGCTGCTCGTCCCGCTGGTTTCGCTGGCGGATGACACCACCTTTACCGATGCCGTGTCCGGCGGTGATGTGGGCCTGTCGTTCCGTTACCGGTATGAATTTGTCGACCAGACGGGTTTTGATGACAACGCCCATGCCTCGACCCTGCGTACCCGGCTCAATTACGAGACGGCGGCGTGGCATGGCACGACCTTTTTTATCGAAGCCGACAACGTCAGTGAAATCCTCGCCGACGATTTCAACAATGCCGTCACCAGTGATCCGGACCGCCTCAAATATCCCGTGGTAGCCGATCCGGAGGGCACGGAAATCAACCAGGCCTGGATCCAGCACCAATTCTCCGATCACACCGGCATGAAGCTTGGCCGCCAGCGCATCCTGCTGGACAACCAGCGTTTTGTCGGCGGGGTTGGCTGGCGCCAGAACGAGCAGACCTATGACGGTATCAGCTTTACCACCCGGCCGATGGGACAAGGCGAACTGTTCTATGCCTATATCTATAACGTCAACCGCATCTTTGGCGACGAGGTCAGCGCCGGTGATCATCGGCAGGATACCCATTTGCTGAATCTGTCCTGGCCCCTCTCGGACAGTTTCAAAGCCGGCGGCTATTTCTATGACATCGACAACGAGGACGCGCCGGCTTTCTCGACCCGTACTTTCGGATTGCAAATGGATAGCGATTACGATCTTGACGGGATCGGCCTTGGCTGGCATCTGGAGTGGGCCCGGCAGTCGGACAACGCCAACAACCCGGTCAGTTATGACGCCAACTATTGGGCTATCAATGGCTCGGCGAAATTGACGGCGGTTACTCTGAAAGCCGGACTCGAAATTCTGGAAGGTGACGACAGTCAGACCGGCGCCGCGTTTCGCACGCCGCTGGCAACCTTGCACGCCTTCAACGGCTGGGCGGATCAGTTTCTGACCACGCCCGCCGCCGGACTCGAGGATATCTGGTTGGGCGCCTCAGGCGGGCTTGGCAACTATCAGTGGCAACTCTTCTGGCACGATTTCTCCGCCGAAAGCGGCAGCCAGGATTACGGCCAGGAACTGGACGTCGCCCTCAGTCGGAAGTTTTCAGATCACTGGAGTCTGCTGCTTAAAGGCGCCCGCTTTGAAGCCGATGACGCGGCCTTCCGTGACACCACCAAACTGTGGTTGATGGCGACGGCATCCTTCTGAGCTTTCCCCGTCGATGGCCGGCCTAGCCCGGCTGGCCATCGACCCGGGCACTGCCGAGGACCGGCAGGAAACGAATCACGAAAGCGCCAAAAGCAATAATCCACAAGCCCCCCGCCAGTTGCCACGCCAGCAGGCTCTGCGCCGGCAACCCCCATGGCATGACCACCCGGACCAGCGCCGCCAGGATCACCAGCCACAGGGCCCAGGTCAACTTCGGCGGACCATAGACGAAACGGCCACTGTGGCCGAGACTTACCCGCATCATCATCGACAACATCATCAGCCCCATGCCGCCGATCGCCGGTAAATGCAGGAAAACCGCCAGCCATTGGGGCTTCCACGCGAGCAGTGCCAGGCCCAGAGGCATGGTCAGCCAGGCCAGAAACAGGCTCCACAACAGCGGTTCTCTGGCCACTACCGGCCGGTACCAGATCCGCAGTGGCCAAAGCAGCAGCAAAGCCGCTACCCAGGCCGGCCATCGCCACCAATCCGGCGTTACGCCGACCAGCCAGCACAGGGCGGTCACGAGCAACGCGGCCAGGGTCGCTTTCATCAGGAGCGGATTCCGTTCCGGCGTTTCGCTCTCGGCGCGGCGGGCAATAAAGAAAGGGATGACCCGGGTGCCGATAATGACCATGACCATGAAAAACCAGACCAGCACCGCAAGCCAGAGATCCCGGGCCCAACCGAGCTCACCGCTGGCCAGCAACCAATAGCTGAAGCCGTTCAGCAGCGTCAAAAAGGCCGGCAGTATGAGCAATAATCGGTTATGGGCCTGGCCGGGTCCCGCCAGATAGCGCGACAACGCCCACACCAGTCCCGCGTTAAATGCCAGATCCAGCGCCGCCGGGATCGCCCAGTGCAGAGGCAGCAAGAGGCAGATCCGGGCACCCAGCCAGAGCAGCACCAGCGCCAGCAGAGGCATCCCGGCAAGACCGGGCTTGCCGGTCCAGTTCTGGACCGCCGTCAGCAAAAATCCGCACACCACCGCAATTCCGAATCCAAACAGCATTTCATGGCCGTGCCACCACAAAGACGGCCTCGGGATGACCAGCAGTCCCGACAGTTGCGCGAGCCACAAGCCAATCAACACGCAGGCAGACAGCGCCGCGAGCCAGAAAAAGGGTCGAAAGGCGAGTCGTAAAAACGGCGGAATCGCCAGCAGCTTGTTTCGATCAGATATGTTCATCGTCATTTGCCTGAAATTTTCCTTGTTATGGGGAAAACAGCCCTGGCTGTGGGTAAACAGCAGGCGGCCGAAATTTCTTTGTCAACGTCGGGGGAATTGCTTCCAGCCCGACTCCGTGATTCTCGCTGAAGGATGGCCCATCTGGAGACGACCAGACCAACATCGCCCCGAGTCATGAGGCTTTAGTCGCCCGGGGCGGAAACGTCATCCACCGGCTTGCCACGGATGATCTTGTTGCCGGTAAACATCGCCGAAATGATACTGCCGCCTTCTCGCAGATCCGTGACCACAACCGCCGCGATATGCACAATCACCAGCCCGGCGAGGGCATAAAAATTATATTCGTGTAGCCAGATAACGGGTTTTCGCCAGCTGCGCATCGCGTCCCAGGCGCCCGGATCGTAAAGGTCCGGCGCATAGGGTACCAGTGAAGCCGGCGGCACCCCGGCTGCGGCGACCCACTGGGCTATCCAGTGCCCGAAGGGCGGATAAAACAAATCCGTACCCGCCAGGACAAGGCCGGTAACCACTTGCAGGAAAATCAACAGCAGCAGCGCCGTGGCCGCCAGACGCCCGAGAGGGTTGTGGCCGAGGTGCTGCTCGGGAGCAGCGGAAACAAACGCCGAGGCATAGCGACGAACCCGGCCTCCGTAACCCTTGCCGCCGGGCAAAAAGGATCGCCAGCGGGCGTAGCGGTTACCGATAAACGCCCAGAGAATTCGTCCCAACAAATTCAACGCCAGCACGTAGCCAATCAGCACGTGGATGGCCTTGAGAGTGACTTTACCCGCATTGGAAATATCGAGGGCGCCCGCCTTGAGAATCACCAGACCGACCGCCACGAGGGCGATCACGCAAAGCACATTAATCCAGTGAAACCAGCGGGTGGGCGCATCCCATACCCGATAGACCCGCAGTTCCGTCATGGCTGAATCTCCCTGTGACCGTTTGATTTGAGTCGACCGGCCCGAACCGGGATCTGCCCCAATGACGCCGGCAGGCGTACATTGCAAAACCGGAAGGCCGCACTCTGTTTCATGCTAGCACCGGTCCGCGCCTCCCCAAAGCCCGCTGCAGGCCGGAACCTTGATCTCGCGCAAAGAATGTCTTATCCCGGGCAAGCATCCCGTAATTCAGGCGCCGGCAAGGCCTTTGAGCAGCACCCCCGCGCCATAGGCAAGGCCTGCGGCCAGCCCGCCAATGAACAGGGTTTCGAGACCGGAGCGTAGCAGCGAGGCAGTTGACCAGCGACTCTTGACCGACCCGATCACGAAAAAGGTCAGGCCGGTGAACAGACAGGACGCCAGAAACGAATGCCCGGCATCAAATATATAGGACAGAAGCGGTACCAGACCGCAAATGACGAAAGCACTGAAGGTGCTGAGGGCCGCTTTCCAGGGCGAGCGGATTTCAGTTGGCAGGCCGAATTCTTCGGCGAGCATGGTCTTCACCCAGCGCTCCTTGTCGGCGGTGATCAGATCGACGGCCCTGTCGAGATCCTGACCTTCGAAGCCCTTGTCCCGGTAGATCTGCCGGATCTCCTCCCGCTCGCCCTCGGGCGCCAGTTCGATATGCCGGTACTCCATCCGTTCCAGGCGCCGGTAATCGTCCAGTTCGGCGCGGGTGCCGAGGTAATTGCTGGCCGCCATCGAGAAGCCGTCGGCGGCCAGGTTGGCAAAGCCGAGGATCAGGACTATCGACGGTGATAACTGCGCCCCCGTCACGCCGGACACCACGGCAAAAGTGGTCACCGCACCGTCCACACCCCCGTAAATCCAGTCCCGGACATAATTGTGTTTCACCAGGCCGATACGGTTGGCGATAGCCTCGCGGGTATGTTCGTGTTCGAGCTGGCTCATACCGATAAATCCTGAGTTCGGGCGTCCGCGACCTGATGGCCCGAGTGCGGGCCCATGGTGCCGTGAGGCATGGCGCCATAGCCGGTCCAGAGCCCGTACAGGACCAGGAGCAAACCCGCCAACATCCGCACCTGGCGCTGTCGCACCCAGGCCCGCAGCTGGTCCGCGGCAATACCCATCAGGATGAGCGCCGGCAGGGTGCCGAGACCAAATGCCAGCATCACCAGTCCGCCGCCGATGGGCTCTCCCGCTGCCAGTGCAAAGGACAGTTGGCTGTACACCAGGCCACAGGGCAACAACCCCCAAATCCCGCCGAGTAGCAACGCGCCACTCTTTGAGCGCAGCGGCAACAGTGCCTGTCCGGCGGGCCGGACATGCCGCCACAGGCGAGCGCCGGCTTTCTCCAGATACGGTAGCGGCGACCACCAGCCGGCTACATAAAAGCCCATCGATATCAGCAATATGGCTGCCAACAGACGTAATAAATTGACGCCGCCCGGTTGCAGATTGTCGAGCAGCGCATATCCCGCCAGCCCCGCCAGCACGCCCAGCAAGGCGTAAGTCAGGATGCGGCCGACGTTATAGGCCACCAGAAAGGGCAGTCTGCTCGCGGGGCTTCGTTGTTCCGGCGGCAGCGCAAAGGTCAGTGCGCTGACGATACCGCCGCACATGCCGAAACAGTGGACGCCTCCCAGCAGTCCGACCAGCGCCGCGGCTGTCAGATCCGCCGCCAGCATCAGTCGGACTCTTGTTCGGGATCAGCGGGTGGTTTTTCCTCGTACAGAAAACGCTCCGCTTCCCGATCCAGGTCACTGAACTGGTCCTTGTTGA
Source organism: Kangiellaceae bacterium (assembly GCA_030148365.1). GTDB lineage: Bacteria > Pseudomonadota > Gammaproteobacteria > Enterobacterales > Kangiellaceae > JASBTO01. Next base: position 8,216 of record JASBTO010000247.1, on the reverse strand, counting down.
CGGCCCAGAAAAACAGACCGACGGCAATGGCAAGCACCACCAGGGTAACGGGGATGAGCAAATAGATAGCACTCATGGCGCGGTCGCCGGTGACAGAATGGCGGACCGCTGTCGGGGCTGCGGGTTCCGCTGCAATCGCAAGGCGTTGATCACCACCACCAGTGAACTGGCGGACATGCCCAGAGCCGCCAGCCAGGGCGGCACCCAACCGGCCGCAGCCAGGGGAATGGCGGTAAAATTATAGATCAGCGCCCAGCTCAGATTCTGCCGGATCACCCGCCGGGTCCGGCGCGCCAGATCCAGTGCTTCGGACACGATTGAAAAGTGTTCGCCGGTGAGTATCCCGTCGGCACTGATTTTGGCGAGATCCGTGCCCTCACCCATGGCCAGCGACACATCCGCAGCCGCCAGCACCGGTGCATCATTGAAGCCGTCGCCGAGCATCAGCACCCGTCGTCCCTGTCGGTGCAAATCCGCGACATAGTCGAGCTTGGCCCGGGGTGACGCGCCCCGGGTAACAAGGTCGATCATCAGCTCCCTGCCAAGTTCCGCCGCACCGGGCCCCGGATCGCCGCTGAGAATATGTAACCGGAAACCCTCGGCACGCAACGCCAGGCAGGTCGTACGGACGCCGGACCGCAAGGGATCGGACAATTCGAAGACCGCGAGGGGCCGCTGCTCATCGGCCAGCAGGATCTGGCCGGGCAACAAATCCCCGGACGGCAACCCGTCCTCGAAGAAACCGGCATTGCCGAGCCGGTAACGCTCGCCGTTGACGACGCCCTCGATACCTCCAAACCGGGCTTGCAGGTCACTGGCCATGATTTCCGGCGCCCGGTGTGCTGCGAATGCCTTCGCCAGCGGATGCCCAGAGCGGGCTTCCAGGGCGGCGGCGATTGCCAGGCATTGCTCCAGGGGCATTGAAACCAGGGACCGGCTTGCCACGATTACCGGCTGCCCCCGGGTCAGGGTGCCGGTCTTGTCCATGACAATATCCGTCACTCTGGCCAGGGGCTCCAGGGCGCGGCTGCGGCACAGCTGCACGCCGCGGGCATTGAGTGCGGCCAGGGCGCTGGCAATCGCCGTCGGGGTTGCCAGCGACAGGGCACAGGGACAGGCGACCACCAGCGTTGCCAGGGTTGTGGTCAGCGCGGCGTCGGGGTCGACCTGCCACCAGTAGAGCCAGACTCCGCCCGCCAGCAACAGCACCGCCGCGACAAAAGCCCCGGCAATCCTGTCGGCGAGTCGTGCGAAGACGGGCTTCTCGGCCAGCGCCGACTGCTGCAGCCGGGTCAGACCGGCAAACCAGGTCTCCGATCCGACGGCCGTGACTTCCAGCACCAGGCTTTGCTCCTGGTTGATACTGCCCGCCAGCAACTTGTCTCCCGGTGCCTTGACGACCGCCGAGGATTCGCCACTCAACAGCGCTTCACTGACTTGGCCGCGGCCGGAAACCAGGGTCCCGTCGACGGGGATTGTCTCGCCGCCCTTGATCAGAATCCGGTCGCCCCGCTTCAGATCGGCCACGGCGACCAGTTCGGGATGGTCACCGTCGAGTCGATGAGTGCCAAGGGGCAGCTGCGCGCCGGAGCGATTCAGCTCACGGCGGGCCGTCAATTCCAGGTATCGACTCACCAGCAGGAAAAAGGTGAACATGGTGACCGAGTCGAAATACACCTCTCCGCCACCTTGCAAGGTCGCGCCCAGGCTGGCGAACCAGGCGATGAACAGCGCCAGGGAGACGGGCACGTCCATGGTCAGGCTGCGGTTGCAGAGGGCGCGCCAGGCACCCAGATAGAATGGCGACGCCGAATAGAAAAGCACCGGCGTGGCGATCAGCAGACTGACCCAACGCAGAAAGGATTCATGCTCCGCAGCCATACCCTGAAACGCGCCGACATAGAGGCCGACGGCATACATCATCACCTGCATCATGCCGAGACCGGCGAGACCCAGACGCTTTTGCAGGGCTTTTTTGTTCCGGGCCATGGTGGTCTCGTCATCGCCCGGTTGCCAGGGCGCGGCCCGGTAGCCGAGATCGAAAATGGCACTGAAAATGCGGGACAGGGAAATGATGCCCGGCTGCCAGATCAATTGCGCCCGGTGGCTGGCCGTATTGATAGTGATGGCGGTCACCCCGGGCAAACGGCTGATACGCCGCTCAATCAGCCAGCTGCAGGCGCTGCACCGGATCCCGTCGATATGGATCCCGAGGCTTCTGCCCTGCCCCGTCTCCTCGCTGCCAATGGCGCTCTGGATATCGTCCCGATCATAAAGTTCGAGTTCTTCGGGCAGTGCGGCGTCAGGGCGCACGGCATCGGCTTTGCGGAATCGGTAATAATCCTCCAGTCCGGAATCGGCGATAGTCTGCGCAACGGCTGCGCATCCCGGGCAGCACATGGTCCGGGGCTCGCCCATCAGGACGACCGACTGATTGAACCCGGGCAGTACCGGCAGTCCGCAATGAAAACAATCGCTCATCCGTCGCCGCCCAGTTGCAGCCCGGCCTCCCGGGGCAGTATCCAGCGGCCGGACAGTCGCCACGTCTGATCCCGGGGTTCAACCAGCACATCCCACTTGCCGCCAATCAATTCGGGCAACTCCGCCCGGTAATCGCCGGCGGCATCGCGACTGGCGGTGAGCAGGAAATCCCGTTCCGCGCGGGTCGCGTGCCGGAACCGGACCGTCAACGCCGGCGGTGAGCTGCCCGCGTCCTGCTGCAGGCGGATACGGAGCATGCCCTGACTGTGGCTCAACTCGGTCCGGACCCCCAGTTTTTGCGCCTGCCGCTCACGGCCAATGTCCCGGTTAATGGCGAGCCCGTCCTTGTAGTAGCTATCGGAAACCAGTGAGTCGGCGCCCTCGAAGGCGATATACACCGTCACCAGTCCCGCAATCACCGAAGACAGGGGCAAGGCAAACACGAACCAGGGCCAGAACTGGCGGTACCAGGGTTTACTCGGAGGCTGCTGCCGGGAGGTCATAAGGAGTCCTGCTAGCGACGACGACGGGACAAGGCGGGCCCGATAAAGCTGGCTTTGCCAGTTACCGCCAACTCGCTGTCATCCGTCGCCTCGATGGAAAAAATGATCTGGTTGCTGGCGCTTTCCAGCAAGCCGGGATCCGCCTCGACCCGAACCGGCACGGTCGCGACGTCGCCCGCCGCGACCCGCACCCGGGCGGGCGCCTGCAGATTCAGATCCGGCAGGCCTTCGACGCTGACCCGGTATTCATGGGCCAGCTGATCCTTGTTCAGAATGCGCAGCTTGTAGATATTCTCGATCATGCCTTCGCCATTGGTGACATAGAGGCGGTTACGATCCTTGAGGATGTCCAGCTCCAGCGGATTGCGAAACGCAATTGCCAGCACAAAAGCCAGACAGATACCGACAAAGACTACCCCGTAGATAATGGTACGGGGCCGGATGACCCGCGTGGGCTTGCCCTCATCGGCATGCTGGGTGGTATAGCGGATCAGATTGGGCGGATAACCCATCTTGTCCATCACTTCGTCACAGGCATCGATACAGGCGGCGCAGGCAATGCACTCATACTGCAAGCCTTCCCGGATATCGATCCCCGTCGGGCAGACATTGACGCACATCTTGCAATCAATGCAGTCGCCAAGGCCCAGGACTTCCGGGTCCACGCCCTTCTTGCGCGGACCGCGGGGCTCGCCACGCTCTTCGTCGTAGGCGATGATCAGCGTGTCCTTGTCGAACATGGCGCTCTGGAAGCGGGCGTAGGGACACATGTAGATGCAAACCTGCTCACGCAGTTTGCCGGCATTTCCCCAGGTTGCGAAGCTGTAAAAAAGTATCCAGAAAGTTTCCCAGGGGCCGGTCGACAGCGCATAGATTTTGAAGGTCAGTTCCTGGATGGGCGTGAAATAGCCGACAAAGGTATAGCCGGTAAAAAGCGCGAAAATAATCCACAAAAAGTGCTTGGTAAACTTGAGGCGGAACTTGCGAAAATTCCAGGGTGACTTGTCGAGCTTCATGCGGGCATTGCGATCGCCCTCGACGAACTGCTCCATCCACATGAAAGCTTCGGTCCAGACGGTCTGGGGGCAGGCGTAGCCGCACCAGAGTCTGCCGGCCAACGCGGTAAAGAAAAACAGTGCCAGAGCAGCAATGATCAGCAACAGGGCCAGAAACACGAAATCCTGGGGCCAGAAGGTCAACCCGAACAGGTGAAACTTGCGGGCCGGCAAATCAAACAGGACGGCCTGGCGATCGCCCCACTGCAACCAGGGCAGAAAGTAGTAGATCCCGAGCAATACCAGCATCGAAATCACGCGCAGGTTGGCGAAGGTTCCACTGACGCTTTTGGCGTAGATTTTTCGGCGCTTGGCGTAGAGATCGGTGCTGTCGCCGACCACATAGGTATCGCTGCTGGATTGCTTCATGGACCCGCCTGCGGATTTAGGACTACGGCTCTTCTTCCCCGGACTCCGCGGACGCGTCCGCTTGCTCGTGAGACAGGCTGTAGACATAAGCCGCCACCAGGTGGATCTTTTCCGGACTCAGGATCTCATCGTGAGCCGGCATCACACCCTGACGACCATAGGCTATGGTATCCCGGATCAGGTTATAGGAGCCACCGTACAGCCAGATGGCGTCGGTGAGGTCGGGGGCGCCGAGCGCCTGGTTGCCTTTGCCGTCGGGGCCATGACAGGCGGCACAGATCTGCTGGTATTGGCTCTCGCCCTGGCTGGCCAGATCGCGATCGAAGCGGCGCTCCACTTCGTTGAGTGACAGCACGTAGTTGGTCACATCCCGCAAACCATCATCGCCGAGAGCATCTTTCCAGCCGGTCATAACGCCCATGCGGCCCTTGGCGATGGAGGTCTTGATAGCCTCCGGGTGGCCACCATACAGCCAGGCATCGTCGGTCAGATTCGGATAGCCCGGCGCGCCGCGGGCGTCAGAACCATGACAGCCGAAACAGGTGTTGACGAAAATGGTCTGGCCCATCTTCAGGGCGCGGGGCTCGTCCAGCAGCTCTTCAATCGGCACCGCGGCGAACTCCCGGAACAGGGGCAGATAACGGGCATCGGCGTCAGCGACCTGCTCTTCATATTGGCCCTCCTGACTCCAGCCCAGTACGCCCTGATAGGCCCCGAGGCCCGGATAAAGCACCAGATAGATTACGCCGAAAACAATGGTGATATAGAACATGATCAACCACCAGCGCGGCATCGGCTTGTCGTATTCTTCGATACCGTCATAGACGTGACCCGTGGTCTCATTCTCTGCGGCAATGGCTTTTTTCTTGCGGGTAAAATAGAGCAGCGCCACGCAGCCGATAATGTTGATGGCAACGATGAAAATGATATACCAACTCAGCAGACTGCTCATGGACGTGCTCCCGGATCCGAATCCCCGTCATCATCCTCGACGGCCATGTAAGCCGCCTTCTCGTAAAGGCCCTTGCGCTTCTTGCCATAAACCCAGATCACCAGGCCAACAAACAGCAGCAGCAGGATCAGGGCGACAATACCTCTGAATACATTCATGTCCATGGCCAGCTCCTAGCGTTCCCTGCCGAGACTTTGCAGATAGGTAATCAGGGCTTCGGCTTCCGTCTTGTCCTTCACTGTCTCGCCGGCGCCTTCAATCATCTCGTCGGTATAAGGTACGCCGAGGCGCTGCATGGCCCGGAGCTTGTCTTCGGTGAGCTCGCCGGTCAGCAGATTCTCGTCCAGCCAGGGGAATCCCGGCATGTTGGACTCAGGCACCACATCCCGCGGGTTCATCAGGTGCACAAAATGCCAGTCGTCACTGTAGCGACCGCCAATGCGGCTCAGATCCGGGCCGGTGCGCTTGGAGCCCCACAGGAACGGGTGCTCCCAGACGTCTTCACCGGCAACGGTATAAGGACCATAGCGCTCGGTTTCGGCGCGCAAGGGGCGCACCATCTGGGTATGACAGGTATGACAGCCTTCCCGGATATAGATATCCCGCCCTTCCAGCTCCAGTGGCGTGTAGGGTTGCATGTCGGCCAGTGGCTCGGTGGTATCCTTGATGAAAAACAGCGGCACGATTTCCGCAAGCCCGGCGAAGCTGACCACCACCACGATCAGAACGCCCATCAGACCGATATTCTTTTCTATCTTGTCGTGATACATGGTGTTCTCCCTCTTATACCACCGGCGCCGGAATGCGGGTGTCGACCGGTTGCGGATTTCTGACCGTACGCCAGACGTTGTAAGCCATCAGGAACATGCCGCCAAGGAACAGGAACCCGCCGAGCAGACGGATCGCGTAATAGGGATAGGTCGCCTGAAGGGCCTCGACAAAGCTGTAGGTCAGGGTGCCGTCCTCGTTTACGGCGCGCCACATCAGCCCCTGGGTCACGCCGGCAATCCACATGGCAGAGATATAGAGCACCACACCGATAGTGGATATCCAGAAGTGCCAGTTGATCATGCGAATGGAATACATTTTGATCTTGCCGAACAGCGGCGGAATCATCGCATACATGGCGCCAATGCTGATCATCGCCACCCAGCCGAGGGCGCCTGCGTGCACATGACCCACGGTCCAATCGGTGTTGTGGGACAGGGCATTGACCGTCTTGATAGACATCATCGGCCCTTCAAACGTCGACATGCCGTAGAAAGACAGGGACACTATCAGGAATTTGATGATGGGATCGGTGCGCAGTTTCTCCCAGGCGCCGGACAGGGTCATGATGCCGTTGATCATCCCGCCCCAGGAGGGCGCCAGCAAAATGATGGAAAACACCATGCCGACGGATTGGGCCCAGTCCGGGAGCGAACTGTAGTGCAGGTGATGGGGACCGGCCCACATGTAGATAGCGATCAGTGCCCAGAAATGCACGATGGACAATCGATAGGAAAACACCGGCCGATTGGCCTGTTTGGGCACAAAATAATACATCATGCCGAGAAAGCCGGCGGTCAGGTAGAAACCGACAGCATTATGCCCGTACCACCACTGGACCATGGCATCGACGGCTCCGGCGTATACCGAGTAGGATTTCCAGGTGGTCAGATTGACGGGTATTGCCGCGCTGTTGACGATATGCAAAAGCGCAATGGTGATAATGAAGGCGCCATAGAACCAGTTGGCGACGTAGATGTGAGAAGTCCGGCGTCTGACGATAGTCCCGAAATAGAGCACCGCATAAGCCACCCAGACCACGGCAATCAGGATATCGATAGGCCATTCGAGCTCGGCATATTCCTTGGTGGAGGTCAGACCCATGGGCAGGGTAATGGCGGCCAGCACGATGACCAACTGCCAACCCCAGAAAACGAAACTCGCCAGACCGTCGCTGAACAGGCGGGTGTGACAGGTACGCTGCACCACATACAAGGAGGTCCCGATCAGCGCGCTACCTCCAAAGGCAAATATCACCGCATTGGTGTGCAGGGGTCGCAGGCGGCCGTAGCTGAGCCAGGGAATATCAAAATTCAGTTCCGGCCAGAGCAGTTGTGCGGCGATGAGCACGCCCACTGCCATACCGACGATGCCCCAGACCACGGTCATGATGGCAAATTGTCTGATTACCTTGTAACTGTAGGTGTCGCTTTTCAGCTCGCTCATAGTGGCTTCTCTTTAAAGGCCGGGCCTCCGGTTGAGGGGCGCAATTGTATCAAACCGGTTGTCACCGAACTATTGATCCGGATCAAATTTACCGGCCCAGATCCTTGATATTGCACTTCCCGGGGCGCTCGCTTGGCGGCGCATGAAAACATGACGCTATCTTGTAAAAACCGGCGCCAGACCGCTGCTCCAGAAAATCAGTGTGAGAGACAATGCGCCGATAGTCAGCACGCCTCCGACGGTCAGAATTGAAGTCGCGAACATGAATCCCTGCTGTTTGCTGATCCCCATCAGAATCCAGGTGCCCGTATAGAGCAAACGGATCCCGAAAGCCATGGCCGCGAGGGTAATCAGAAGGTCCAGCCAGAGCAACGGATAGACACTGACAATACTGGCCAGGAACAGGGGCATGCTGGAGTAGGCGCCGAGGGCGAAACACTTGTCCAGGGATGGATCAGCACCGTAGGTACCGGCCATCCATTTGATAAAGCGGGCCAGTACGTAAAGTCCCACTAGAATGGCGATATATGCGGCAATGGAAAGCTGTAATCCGCTGTGAAAGCTCAGCTTGACGACCTCGCCCGCGCCTATACGCCAACCACTGTATACGGCGCCGATAAATGCCGAAACCGGCGGAATGGC
>JASBTO010000242.1 GCA_030148365.1 Kangiellaceae bacterium | reverse complement strand
CGCTGATCTCGTCGCCCTGCAGCCGCTCGAAACGAAAGCCCTGTTGTCGAAGTTGTCGTCGTTCGGCGCGAATATTCTTGCGGGCTTTCCGGCGCAGCTCCGCCAGAAAATCATCGAACTGCCGGTAACCCGGGTTGTGCCAGCGAAACATGAGACTGTGGCGGTGCAGCCAGCGTGCGTCCGCCAGGGCTTCGGCGGTTTTTTCGGGAATGAACAGCCAGTGAAAACTGGTCCCGGCCAGGCGCTCGATTTCAGTGCGTATTGTTTCCAGAACTTCAGCCTGACCCTGTTTATCCAGACCGGTCCGCCAAAGGATCTTGGCACCGGTGACCGGCGTGAACGGCAGCGCGGATACCAGCTTCGGATAGTAGGCAATGCCGGCTTGCTCGCAAGCCTCTGCCCAGGCCCAGTCAAAAATATACTCACCGTAGGAGTGGTTTTTACGGTAGAGGGGCAGGAGCGCGAGGGGCGTCCCGCCGGGATCCCGAAGGATCAGATGGCAGGGTTGCCAGCCGGTGCCGGCGCTGACCACGCCCGACGACTCCAGGGCATTGAGATAGGGCCGGCTCATCAGCGGGTGTCCGGAATCGTCGAGACTCTGCCAGTCCTGTATACTCAGATCCCGAATGGCATCAAGAAGCTGGCAGGTGATTGCCGGCTCCGGAAACGTTTCCTTCAATTCAGACCCTGTTCAGTTTCATTGAGTTAGTCTCTAGTGTACACAAAGCCATGTCCCGGGAGGTGTCCATGCAGCCCATAATGATCACCGGAATTTCCTTGTTGACGCTGGCCTCGGCAACTCAGGCTCTGGCAATCGATACCCGTTACGGGCAACCGGAGCGGACCCGCTATGAAACAGCGCGAGTGGTTCGGGTCGAGCCGGTGACGGGACGGGTGACCAATTACCGTCCGACGGAAGATTGCTGGCAGGAAGAAGTCGTCTACGAGCACCGGCCGCGATCAAAGACACCGCAAATCCTCGGCGGCATCATTGGTGGCGCTATCGGTTATCACCTCGGCCATCACAAGCCCAACAAGAAAGCCGGCGCGGCAATTGGCGCCATACTGGGCTCTTCGATAGCCCGCGATGCCGATCGTAACCGTTATAGCGAGAGGCGGCTTGAGACTCGCTGTGAAACCGTCGATATCGCCTATGATCAGGAAGTTGTGGTGGGCTATGATGTCACCTATGTTTATCAGGGCAGGGAATACCAGACCTTCATGGACGAGGATCCGGGCCGGGAATTACAGGTCCGGGTCTCGGTAGAGCCAGTGGCCGGACGGTCGCGATAAACTGTACACACAAACAACTGACAAGCGAATGCACAGGGGTCGGGGAAACTTTTCCATGCTGACAAGAAAACGCATCATCCGGGTGATACTGGCGGGCCTGCTCTGCATGCCGCTGGCCGCCTTGCCGGCGCAAAAAGGCCAGCGCGAAAAGCCCCGCATGGAAAGAAATGTCACTGAGCGTGCTTGCCAGGACATCGGCAAGGGCCAGGCCATTGCCATTGCCAGCGCCCGGGTGGGCGGCAAGGCACTCTCGGCCAATGCGCAACGTCGCGGTAACCAGATCATTTACCGCGTTAAAATGATGTCGAACGGTCGCATTCGCACCGTGCTGGTTGATGGCTGTAATGGCCGGGTCCTGGGGATTAACTGACAACAATGCGATTATTGCTGGTAGAGGACGACAAGACCTTGCGGGAACAACTGGCCAGTGCGCTGCGCCAGCAAAAGTATGTAGTGGACGCCGCGCCCGACGGCGAGGAAGCGCTGTATTTCGGCGCGGAATTCCAGTACGACGTCGGCGTTTTTGATTTGGGTCTGCCGGGGATTTCCGGCATTGAAGCCATTCGCACCCTGCGCCAGCAGGACCGCAATTTTCCCATTCTGATCCTGACCGCCCGGGGTAACTGGCAGGACAAGGTCGAAGGCCTGGATGCCGGTGCCGATGACTATCTGGTCAAGCCTTTCCAGATGGAGGAACTGGTGGCCCGTCTCAATGCCCTGTTGCGCCGCGCCTCGGGCTTCTCCAGCCCGGTCATCGAGATGGGGCCGCTGGCTCTCGATACCCTGGTCCAGGAAGTGCGCATCCAGGGACAATCCATGGACCTGACGGCATACGAGTACAAGGTGATGGAGTACCTGATGATGCATCCCGGCAAGGTGGTCTCGAAAATGGAACTCACCGAACACCTCTATGAGCAGGATTACGATCGGGACAGTAATGTCCTCGAAGTCTTTATCGGCCGCTTGCGCAAGAAACTTGATCCCGAGGGTTCCCTCAAGCCGATAGAAACACTGCGCGGTCGGGGCTACCGGATCCGGAATTTCCAATCGCAAAAGCAGGACTGAAGAGCCGGATCTCTTATGGATGTCATTTTCGATAACATGACCCAATACTTTCGCGGCTCCGCTGACGTCGTTCCGGCGCAGGCGGGAATCCAGCCAGACAGGCACCACAGATCCAGAACCTTGACGCCTGGCCCCGCAATCCCCGTCATTCCGGCGCAGGCCCGAATCAATGGTGCCGTGCTTTACCAGTCCAGCATTCCAGGTATTGTTCCTGAAAGAGTAGCCCCTAACTCGCCTTCCCACACCGCCCCCGGAAACCTGTCGCCCCCACCCGGAGCCGCTGCCTAGTGCGCTGGCTCCACTCACTGCACGCCCGATTGCTGCTGACCGTACTTGCGGTTTTGCTGGTATTTACCCTGGCCGCGGCGCTGGCGCTTGAGCATGCCTTTGATCAGAGCCTGCGCGAGACTATCGAAGATCGCTTGCAGTCCCAGGTGTTCGGCATTCTCAGTACCGCCGAAGAAGCCCGTCCGGGGGAACTCTCCCTGCCCGAAACCATGCCGGAAAAACGCTTCAATGAACTGGGCAGCGGTCTCTATGGCTATGCTTTTGATGTCAATGGTGAGCGGGTCTGGCGCTCGGAATCCAGTCTCGATTTTGTCGACGTGACCTACCGGAAGGCTCAGCCGGGCACGCCGGTATTCACGGAGAAAACCTATAATGGCGAACGCTTCCTGCAGGTCAATTACACGGTGATCTGGGAGCACCGGGACGGCGAGACCCTGTATACCTTTGTGGTCACTGAATCCCGCCGGGGTTATCTCGATGCCCTCGCGGTATACCGGAAAACCCTGTGGACCTGGTTGGCGGCGCTGGTTATCGGTCTGTTGCTGGTGCAGTTGGCGGTGGTTCGCTGGGGCCTCAAGCCACTGCGTCTGGTCAGCGGTGAACTGGCCCGGGTCGAGGCGGGTTTGCAGGAGCGTCTGGAATCAGAATATCCCCGCGAGATTTCCCGACTGACCCATAATATCAATCTGCTGGTCTCCAGCGAGCGGGCCCAGCGGCAGCGCTACCAGGATACGCTCGGCAATCTTGCCCACAGTCTGAAAACGCCTCTTGCCGTACTCCAGACCTCGCTGCAAAATCCCCAGGAACAGGGCCAACTGACCCGCATCATCCGTGAACAGCTCGGGCGCATGAACCAGATTGTCGGTTATCAGCTCAGTCGGGCGGCGAGTAGCGGTCCGGTCGCCATGGCCCGGAAGATTGCCCTGAAGCCCCAGGCCCGGAAAATCCTGCAAAGCCTGAACAAGGTCTACGCGGACAAGGATCTGGTGATGGAAAAGGACATTCCGGAAGGTCTGAAAGTCGGCATGGATGCCGGTGATCTGCTCGAACTGCTCGGTAACCTGCTCGACAATGCCTGCAAGTTTGCCAGGCGCAAGGTTCTTATCCGGGCCCAATCCGGCGAGGCCGGCGTGGTTGTGGAAATTCACGATGATGGCCCGGGCATTCCTTCGACGGTCAGTCGCGCGGTCTTGTCCCGGGGCGCCCGCCTCGATGAAGCCGTGGAGGGGCAGGGGATCGGGCTCGCGATAGTCTCCGATATCCTGCGCTCCTATAATGGTGACATGGAGATTAAAACATCCAGCCTCGGCGGTGCGTTTATCCGTCTGCGGCTGCCCTGAATCGTGGCAGCGCCGGAGACCGACGCCCTCGTCAGGAAAATTATCCATGTCGATATGGATTGTTTTTACGCGGCCGTGGAAGTCCGGGATGATCCCGGATTGCGTGGCCACCCCGTCGCCGTCGGCGGCGACCCCGGCAAGCGTGGCGTCATCGCCGCCTGCAATTACGAGGCCCGGGATTTCGGGGTTCGCTCCGCCATGCCGAGCGCCCACGCGAAGCGGCTGTGCCCCGGCCTCAATATTGTGTCGGCAAACTTCGACAAGTACCGGCACGAGTCCCGGCTGATCCGGGCTATATTTTCGGATTACACCCAGCGCATCGAGCCCTTGTCACTGGACGAGGCCTATCTTGATGTCACCGGCTCTGAACACCATCAGGGCAGCGCCACCCTGATCGCCCGCGCCATTCGCCGGCGGATCAAGTCGGAACTGAATCTGACCGCCTCGGCCGGCGTCGCACCGAATAAATTTCTCGCCAAGATTGCCAGTGACTGGGACAAACCCGATGGTCTTTTTGTCATTTTGCCCGAGCAAATCGATGATTTCGTCCGGGCCCTGCCGGTCGAGCGACTGTTCGGCGTCGGCAAAAAGACCGCCGAAAAGCTCCACCGCATGGGGATCTATACCTGTGAGGATGTGCGCGCAGTGGAATTGCTGGATCTGCACCGCAAGTTCGGCAGTTTCGGCAAGCACCTCCATGATTTGAGCCGCGGCATCGACGATCGGCCGGTGGTTGCCCGGCAGGGCAGAAAATCCCTGAGCATTGAGAACACCTATGATCAGGATTTGGAAACCGTTGAGGATTGCCTGACGGAGCTGCCGGAGATGTTGCAAAGCCTCAAACGCAGGGTCGCCCGAAGCGGCATGGAGATCCCGGTCAACAAACAGTTTATCAAGCTCAAGTTTTCCGACTTTTCCGCCACCACCGTGGAGCGTACCAGCTTCGGTATTCGCGACGACCTGTTCCGCGAATTGATTGAAGAAGGCTTTGCCCGCCGCGACAAACCCGTGCGCCTGATGGGTCTGGGCGTCCGCTTCCAGTCCCCCGACGCGGCCAGCTTCGTGCAGCTGCCGCTGGACTATGATCCGGAAACGGAGTAATTCAAAGCCGGCCAACAATTATTCGCTGCCTCTGGCCTTTGGCCTTCGCACTCTCCCTCACACCAACCATCGCCTCGCACTCGTAGCCCGGATGCAGCGCAGCGGAATCCGGAACCTGCTGAAGCGCGCCCACAATTCACCTGGCCACCATTCCGTCACTCCCGCACCATTCCGTCATTCTCGCGAACGCGGGAAACCATCTCAATGCAGGCACAACACCCAAACCCCCAATTTCAATCCGGATAACCGGCACCTGTCTTCAAGCTGTAGGTACCACTAACCTCGCGCGTGCAAGTGTCCGGCATGGATCCCCGCGTTCGCGAGGATGACCGTCTTCCGTAGCCCGGATGCAGCGCAGCGGAATCCGGGATCTGCCGAAACGTCAGCCGCCGGCATCATTAACAGGGCGCGTGCAAGCGTCCGGCATGGATCCCCGCGTTCGCGAGGATGACTCCGGAAATTGGCCATTGCCGCAGCAACGAGGACGGCGACAAAAACAAGCCATCCCGATTTCTCGCTAAAGAGCATCATTCCCCATAGATTTTTGCATTCTCTCCGTTAGTGCTAATATCCTCGGCTAACGTCTCAACAGGAATTCACTCCATGGAACAGTTGCTGGCCGGCCTGAATCTGATGGCTATCGGCATGAGCGTGGTCTTTCTTTTCCTCGGTTTGCTTGTGCTGGTGGTTACCCTGATGGCCAGGCTGGCACCGACCGGGTCCGCCGGTGAATCTGCTGACGGCAGCGTCCCCGAAGCGCACCTGGCCGCCATCAGCGCGGCAATCCATGATTATCGTAATCGAACCCGTAACACACGCCCCTGAACCGGAACCCCGACATGACCGCCAAGCCTCTGAAAATTACCGACGTTGTATTGCGCGATGGCCACCAGTCGTTGCTGGCGACCCGCATGCGCCTCGACGACATGCTGCCGATAGCCGAGAAGCTCGACAGGGTCGGCTTCTGGTCGCTGGAAACCTGGGGTGGGGCGACTTTCGATGCCTGTATTCGCTATCTCGGGGAAGACCCCTGGGAGCGGATCCGCAAGCTCAAAGCGGCCATGCCCAATACGCCCCAGCAGATGCTGTTTCGGGGCCAGAATATTCTCGGTTATCGCCATTACGCTGACGACGTGGTGCGCAAGTTCGTCGAGCGGGCCGCGACCAACGGCGTCGACGTGTTCCGGATCTTCGATGCCATGAATGACATGCGCAATCTGGAAACCGCCATCAAGGCGACCGCCGAGGTCGACAAGCACGCCCAGGGCACCATGTCCTATACCGTCAGTCCGGTGCACGACATGGACTTCTGGCTCGGGATGGCGCGCCGACTCGAGGACGCCGGCGCCCACTCCATCGCCATCAAGGATATGGCCGGCTTGCTGCAGCCCTACGTCGCCGAAGAGCTGGTCAGCCGCCTCAAGGAAAACCTCTCCATTCCTGTTGCCATGCAGTGCCACGCCACTACCGGCCTGTCGACGGCGACCATCGTCAAGGCCGTGGAAGCGGGGATCGACATGGTCGACACCAGTATTTCTTCCATGAGCATGACCTATGGCCACTCGCCAACGGAGTCGGTGGTCTCCATCTTCCAGAACACCGAGCGGGATACCGGGCTGGATCTGAAACTTCTGGAAGAGATCGCAGACTACTTCCGGGAAGTGCGCAAGAAGTACGCGAAATTCGAAGGCAGCCTGCGTGGGACCGATTCCCGCATCCT
>JASBTO010000232.1 GCA_030148365.1 Kangiellaceae bacterium | reverse complement strand
GCTCGGGAGGTGAGCCGAACCCTCGCGGGTTCGACAAAATTGTCAGGAACAATTTTGGACATCGGAGGGTGAGGCTGCTACTGCAAGCCTAGCGGCGACTTCATTGATGCAAACTTTATGGAGACCGGAAAACAACGGTCTCCCCGGAATCCGCTTCGCTACTTCCGGGCTACGATACCGGCAACGTTTCGGTTATTCCCGTGCAACAGTCCGGTATGGATTGCACACTCGCGGGACTGACCCTTGGCCGGTCTCGACTTTCTCCTGCGGTCGGCATTGAGCATTCAAAAAAGAGTCCAACTGGACCCCACCCTGTAGTCGGGAAAAAGCCGCCAAACCTTTCTATGGCTCTGACTTTGGCTCTGCACTCTCGCTTGCCGCTTTTCCCGCCATTTCCCCATCCGGTTCTTTAAGATCCTTGAGCCCCAACCGCTCGGCCCGGCGCCGCCAAATTTTCCGGGCCAGTACCTGCATGTCGTCCGTATCGTCCATTTCGTCGATGATTTCAGTGCCGAGCAGGGTTTCGATAATGTCTTCCATGGTGACGATCCCCGCCATGCCGCCATACTCATCAACCACAAGAGCGATGTGCTCACGCTTTTCCAGAAACTGGTTGAATACGTTGGGCAGGGAAAAACCCTCCTGAACCACCAGGATCGGGCGCTTGATCCCGCCCAGCGGCTGCTCGCCCTGGTCTTCAATCAGGGAGGCCATCAACTCGTCCTTGCGAATGTAGCCGGTGATTTCGTCCCGCTGATCACCTGAATAGGTCGGGATCCTTGAGAAGGGCAAATCCTTGTTGGCCTCAAAAAACTCCGCAATCGACAAGTCCTCGGAAACCGTCTTGACGACGGTACGTGGCGTCATGATGGTTTTGGCGGTGACCGTATTGAAATGCAGGATATTTTTGATGATCTCCGACTCGTTGTGTTCGAACATGCCCTGTTTGGCACCAATTTCTGCGAGCGCCACATAGTCGGAGCGGGTAAAGAGTTTTTTCTCCCGGTTGCGTTTGAGCGACCGGGTGATCAACTGGCTGAACGCGATCAGCGGTTTCAGCACCGTAATGGCGATGCGTAGTGACCGGACCGTGAAGGGCGCGAATGCCTCCCAGTGGGTGGCGCCGAGTGTCTTCGGGATCAGTTCCGACAACACCAGGATCATCAGCGTCATCAGGACGGGTACCACTGCTGAAGTAATCAGGGGATGGGCGTCATACCAGATGATGGCAGCCTGCTGACCGACGCCGATGGCGCCAATGGTATGTGCAATGGTATTGAGGGTCAGGATCGCGGCCAGCGGTCTGTCGATATCCTTTTTGAACAATTGCAGATGTTTGCCCAGCACGGTGCCTTGTTGCAGTTTGATTTCGGCATAGGCCGGCGTGATGCTGAGCAATACGGCCTCCCAAAGGGAGCAAAGGAATGAGACAACAATGGAAATGGAGAAGTACAGAACCAGTAGGGATATCATACGGGGCGAATTGCAGCTCCTGAAGGCCAGGCTTTCCGGTCGTTCAGTGTAGCGAATTCAACGCATTGCCGAAACATGCCGACACCCAAAGGCAAAAAACCGGTAAGGCCAGGGCTGGGCCTGCCGCATGAACCTTGATACGCCAGCGGCCACTTTCTGCTTCGCCGAGTGCGACCGAATCCCCCGGGATCTGCCTTGCAACTCCCTGACTTTACAAGCAAACTCCATATTGTCGTACCGTAAAATAACCAACTGACAAGCAAGGGGAAATGTATGGAAAACCAACTGCAAGCCAGGCCGCCGGCCTGGTTCTGGATCGTCGCCGGCCTGGGACTGGCCTGGAACCTGCTGGGCGTTGTCGTATTTGTCATGCAAATGACACTGACACCGCAAGCGCTCGCCGAGCTTTCCGAAGCCGAGCGGCAACTCATGCAAGCCACCCCCATGTGGGTCAACATCGTTTACGCAGTGGCTGTGTTCGGCGGCGCCCTGGGTTGCCTCGCGCTCCTGATAAGGAAAAGCTGGGCGGTTTCCCTTTTGGTTATTTCCCTGCTCGCCGTACTTTTACAGATGTGCTACGCCTTATTGATGAGCGACAGTCTCGAGGTATACGGCAATCAGGCATTTGTCATGCCCATAATTGTCATTGTAATAGCCATCTTCCTGGTCTGGTTTGCCACTATGGCGAAAGGCAAGGGCTGGATTCGCTGAGTGACGAAACGCTGCCGGCCAATCGGGCTGGCGGCGTCTTACCTCCAAACCCGTATTCGCAAAGGCAGTAGAGGGCTACCCGCAATCAGTTCCCCGTCACAAACACAAAGCGTTTGTCGAACCGGTATTTCAGGAAATAGCCAATCGCCAGACCAATCACGCCGCCGAGATAACGCAGCGCGCGAGTCTCAAAAAGAAAATGGAAAAGCAGTTCGAAACCCCAGAACACCAGAGTCGTACCGACACCGACAATCGTATAGAGAACGAACACGCGGCTTTCATGGTAAAGGCTCGCGGACTTGAAACGGAATATGTATTTCTTGTCCAGCCAGTATTTGACGAGCAGGCCGACGCCGGTGCCGACGAGGATCGACAGGGCCAGGGACCAGGGCCCTTCATAAATCCGCACCGCCAGTTCCTGGCTGCCAATATTGGCAACGGTCGCGATCAGGGCAAACAGGGAATAGGCGAAAACCAGTTTCAAGGAGCGGATCTGCCGACGGGGGAAAAGCCGGCATTCTAACAGTTGAGGGTGAACAAAAACATGGCTGCCAGGGCGGCTCAGAACTCCAGGGAGATCTGCGCACCCAGAGTGTGACTGTGGTCGGGCAGGGCATCTTCTTCGTCTTCAGCAGGCACTGACGCATAGGTGCCGTACAGATAGTCGGCTGAGACCACCAGGTGTTTGCCGGGCGCCCAGGACAGAGCGACGCCATAACGCTTTTCCGGCGCGTCCGGCAATTCCCGACTACCTTCATAGCGTAGCGCCAACTGCAGGGTCTCTGACGGAAACCAGGCAACTTCCAGATTCCATGCCCGGGGCCGATCGAAATGGCTGTCCAGCTCGATAAAATTGCGGTTCGCACGCACCAGTTCACCGGTCACCTCGAAGCCGCCAAAACCGAGTAGCAGGTAGGCATTCCAACCGGATACCTGCTGCTCGTAATACCGGTCAATGTCTTCCAGAAGTGACTCCTCCGACTCAGCCAGATCAGAAACATAACCAATGCCGAAAATCTTCGACTCGTCGTCAGAGACAATTTCGGCGCCGAGCCCCCAGTCAGTGCGCCCGCCGCTGTCGACTTCTTCCAGTTCGCCGTCAAAGACATAGCCAATCAGTTCGATATTGTCGTTAACACCATAGTCAACTATCAAAGAGGTGCCGCGGGTTTCGCCGAACTCCAGGAGAGGCCCGGTGACGAAATGGCTGAAATATTCTCCGAATGGCAGGTACTGTCGACCTACCTTGATCCCCCATGGGTCAAGCTCCGCACTCAATAGCGCTTCGTCGGCTCTGGCGTGATAGCGCTTGTCGTGCTCGGCCTCCAGGACAACTTCTGCTTCCAGCCATTCGAAAATGCGTACATCCAGGCCGATCTGAATGGCCTGGGCAGGGCGGGGACTTTCAGTGAGCTCGACATCGCCGGGGTAGACATCCTTCTGGTATTCCTTTTCCAGCTCCAGCAAGCCGGAGACCCGTAACCAGTCGGTGACCCAGGTGCCCAATCCGGCTTCACGTCTTTCCTCCGGACTGCGGTAGATCCGCACAGCAGGCTCATTCTCCTCAGCGGCACTTTCAGGGTCCGGCTCTGATGCCAGGCTGCCATGACAGAGGCCGAGCACCATTAACGGTCCCAGAAAAACGCTTGTGTGCCGAAAATTTCCCAATCGCCGCTCCATGTGTTGCGGATACACGATCAGTCCTTTGTCATGGCGCCAGAGCCGGCCCCTACGTCAGAACGCTCTTGACGACAATACTGCATAGTATTGATTTCAAGCGATTTTCACCACTCATTCCCATTACCATTTGGTAATCTCCGGTGAAATCGGCTTACAGTAAAAACCTGAGCCGTTACTATTGAATGGTCACCGGCAATGGGCAGATCGGAATGTGTCAGCAATGAAAATACTCCTGATTGAAGATGACCGGACCATGGCGTCTTTCATCTCCAAAGGTCTCAAGGAGGCCGGGTTCAGTATTGACCATGCCACTGATGGCCTTGAGGGTCTGGATCTTGCGCTCAACTCCGAATACGACGCCGGCATTGTCGACATCATGCTGCCGAAGCTGGACGGCCTGTCAATCATCGAGAAAATGCGGCAACAGAAAATCAATACGCCGGTGATAATTTTAAGCGCGAGGCGCTCCCTCGATGATCGGGTCCGGGGACTGGAGCAGGGCGGGGACGATTATCTGACCAAGCCCTTTTCCTTCAGCGAGTTGCTGGCCAGAGTTCAGGCACTGCTGCGACGTGCTTCCAGCAGCACGGAAGCCACCAGCCTTACGATCGGTGAGCTGTCCCTGGATTTGTTGTCGAGGACCGTCGTGCGCGGTGGCGTAAAAATAGCGCTGCAACCGAAGGAATTTGCCCTGCTTGAATACCTGATGCGAAATGCGGGTCGGGTCGTTTCCAAAACCATGATTACCGAGCGCGTCTGGAATTATAACTTTGACCCCCATACCAATATCGTCGAGGCGCGGATCAGCAAGCTTCGCGAAAAAATCGACAAGGATTTCGAGCGCCCGCTGATCAAGACCGTCAGGGGGCTCGGCTACATGCTGAGCAAGTCCGATGATTAGGATGCCGGACACGCTCGCCTTCCGGCTCACTCTCTGGTACGCGCTCGGCTTGTTCCTGTTCCTGATCAGCGCATTCCTGGTGCTGTATTTTTCTGTCGACTCGGTCTTCAAGGCGCGCATGGACGAAGACCTGATGGAAGACATTGCCGAGCTGGGCGAGATCTATCGGGAAGAGGGCATGACAGCTCTCGAAAATGAGTTAGACCGGGAAGTGGCCGCCGGTGACGAACAGGAAATCTTCCGCATCCTCGCCTTCGGGGGAGCAGAGAAATATAACAGCAGTCCTTCCCTCTGGCGGGAACTGCAAGCGAGTGCCCCGGTTCCCCCTGGTACCAGTGGCGAAGACACACCGCTTCTTTTTTCCGCCACCTTGGCCGGAGAAGACACACCGCGCCGTTTCGTGTCCGGCAAAATCTCGGCGGACACCGTCCTGCAAATTGGTGAGTCACTGGAAGAGCAGCAGGAGTTACTGGCCCTGCTGAGGTCAATATTTCTGATTCTGGCCCTGCTCGTCATTCCTCTCGCCACTCTGCTTGGCTGGCTTCTGTCCCGCCGCGCCGTTGCGGGGCTCAAGGCCGTCAGCAAGACCGCTGCGCGCATCTCCCGGGGAGGCCTCGACAGCCGGGTGCAGACACGAGGACATGGCGCCGAAATCGAAGCGCTGTCCGATACCTTTAATGTCATGCTCGACCGGATCCAGTCACTGGTGAACAGCATGCGGGAGATGACCGATAACATCGCCCACGACCTGCGCAGCCCCCTGGCCCGGATCCGGGTGATTTCCGAAATGTCCCTGACCAATAACAAGAGCGTCGAGGAATACCAGACCGCGGCGGCCCAGACTATTGAGGAATGCGACCGGCTGTTGCAGATGATCAATACCACCCTGGATGTCGCGGAGGCGGAAGCGGATACGGGGAAATTCTCGGTTGAGGACGTCGACATCTCCCGGTTGACCGAAGACGCTTGCGAGTTGTTTCAGGCCGTCGCTGAAGAGCGCGGCCTCGACCTCCACTGCCGGATCCAGCCGGGCTGCCTAATCCGGGGTAACACCAACAATC
The DNA here is from genome assembly GCA_030148365.1 of Kangiellaceae bacterium. GTDB lineage: Bacteria > Pseudomonadota > Gammaproteobacteria > Enterobacterales > Kangiellaceae > JASBTO01. The sequence goes on along the minus strand of JASBTO010000232.1, from coordinate 5,168 downwards.
TGCAGCGCATGCTCGCCAACCTGATGGACAACGCCCTCAAATACACACCGGCGCCGGGCGAGGTCCGGGTGGAGCTTGGCTGCAACAAGGATAACCTGACCATCACTGTTGCCGACACCGGAGTCGGCATACCGGCACCAGAGCAGGAGCGGATTTTCGAGCGCTTCTTCCGGGGCGATCAGAGCCGGAGCCAGGAAGGCTGCGGCCTCGGCCTGAGCTTTTCCCGGGCGGTGGCCAGGGCCCACGGTGGCGATATTACGGTCCGGAGCCAGATCGACAAGGGCAGCTGCTTTACGATTTCTCTTTCCCCCTGAGACCTTGGTGCTACCTGATTTCCCCAACTTCACCAATTGATAATCTTCCGGTCAGCTTGCCGTTATCTGGCGCCCGTATCCTGTGATTTGGACACCCAACAACAGGAGTCAGAGCGATGGAATATTCGAGAATGTTTTTCTGGAGGCCCCGTGTGAAGGACGGTCTGTCCTTGATCGACCGAAGGTCGTGCGGAACATTACTGGCCCTGATGCTGCTCGGAGGCCTGGGCGGCAAGGTGTTGGCGAGCGCCGATCCGATGGAGCAGTTCTCCCACTCGGCATCGGTATGCAAAAAGACGGCAACCTATGCCTTTATAGCCTGCCGCTTCGAGGTCCGTGACGACCAGTTTGAAGCGCGCGCCATCTGCGGCAATTTCTCGGACGCCGGTGATCAGACTGAATGCCGGGCCGAAGCCGAAGAGGAAAGAGCCGAAGCCAATGCCTTGTGCAAGGCACAGCGCAGTGCCCGACGCCAATTGTGCCAGGATCTGGGCGAAGACAACTACGACCAGACCGATTTCTGGGATCCGGCCAATTTTGTCGACCCGACGGCACTGGGCATCCTCAATCCCTACTTCCCGCTGGTGCAGGGCGTCACCGAGTATGCGGGGGAGGATGAAACCGTTACCGTGACCATCACCGACGAAACCAAGTTGATTGAAGGCGTTACCTGCCTGACGGTCAATGATGTGGCGACCGAGGAGGGCGAGATCGTCGAAGATACCGATGACTGGTATGCCCAGGATGTCATGGGCAACGTCTGGTATTGCGGCGAAATCTCCCTGAACTATGAAACTTTTGAGGGGGATAACCCTGCGGATCCGGAACTCGTGGATATCGACGGTTCCTGGAAAGCTTTCCGTGACGGTAGCCAACCGGGCATCATCATGAAGGCCTTTCCGATGGTCGGCGACATCTACCGGCAGGAATGGGCCCTGGGCGAAGCCGAAGACATCGCGGAAGTGATCAGCGTTGACGCGGATGGCCTGCTGGAAGGGGATGAATGCGAAGAAGACGGCGAGGAAATCGCCGAATTCATGTATGCCATGTGCGATGAGGATTGCCTGGTAACTCTGGAGTACACTCCCATTGAACCGGGAAGTGAGGAGCACAAGTATTACGCCCCTGGCCAGGGACTGCTCATGGAAACGGATTTGGAGGGCGGGTGCGTGGTCCGGTCTGATTTCGACGAGTAAGTGAAGAAACAAGGCCAGCTTCGCCGTTAACGTCCGACATTGGCCGGCCCGGCCCGGGTGTTTGCTCCGGGGAAACAATGACCGCGCGGGGGTGACGGCCTGCGCCGTGCTCACCCCTTCCCGCTCGGGGTGCCCGGCGACGGGCGCCTTGCTTTTTTTGCCACCTCAACCTTATTGAAATCCACGGAATTCCCTGTATCCTGTCAGGGTTCCTGGAGTAGGGTGATTCAAGTGTTGTTCCTCAAAAGCAAAATTTTAACAGCTGGATTGATGCTGCTGGTGTTCACTGGCCAGACCATGGCATCCGCCGCCGGCCTTTGCGAAATGAACAGTCAAAAGCAACCACACCACAACGCCATGGATATGAAGTCGACGCATCATCCGGCATCCGCTCCGGCTCTCGATGCCGACTTTTACGGATCGGCATCAAATGCCACCGAGCTTGACTGCAACGATCAGGATTGCCATTGCCCCGCCGGTCAATGTGTCTCAATCGCGTTACCAGTCTCAACTTGGCAGAGCAGTACCGTGGTTTCGTCTCCGCAAATCAGCCAACGACCATTTTTGTCAACTCGCCAACCCGCCAGCACGCTTTATCGCCCACCAATTTGATGCTGATACAGGGTAACTCCATCTGAAATTTGGCAACCTTGCCGAATTCAGAACGGCATTGGATGGGAGGTTGGCCCTCCCGGAATCCATTTTCAGGCGTAACCCGGGCAACTTCCATCACCTGCTGGCAAACCCCGGGCTCAAGACCGGAACTGATTGCCTATCCTGTGAGTAGCCCGGAATTAACTCTGGCGCCCGTGTTCCAGCCAACTTACCGGTTAACGCCAACAAGGAGTAATTTTGATGGCAAACTTCATTTTGCATTCAGGCCCAACCGGCGCCCTGACGTCCCCGATGCTCGGTGTCCTGTTTTTATCCGGGATCGGCCTCCTGTCACCTCAAATTTCCGCGTCAGAGCAGTACGACGCGGAAGGGCTGACCCTTGAAGCGGCTGTCAGCACCGCCCGCCAAAGAGATCCCTGGCTGGTTGGCAACCAACACACGCAGACTGCCCTGGAAGCCATGAGCATCGTGGCGGGGGAGCTTCCGGATCCGAAAATGTCCGTTGCTGTGGCAAATTTGCCCACCGATACCGGAGATTTCGGTCAGGAGGCGATGACCCAGTTCAAGGTCGGGGTTTCGCAAATGTTTCCCCGGGGCGATAGCCTGGCTATCCGGAAAAGACAACTTGAGCTGACGGCCGGCCAATATCCGCACCAGCGCGAGGACCGCAAAGCAAAAATCTCTGTCATTGTCGGCCAACTTTGGCTGGATACCTACAAGGCCCAGGAATCCATTGCTCTCATCGAGCGGGATCGTGCGCTGTTCGAGCAATTGACAGATGTCGTTCAGGCCAGCTACTCCTCGGCTTTTGGCAGAACCCGTCAACAGGACATTGTCAGGGCGCAGCTGGAACTGACCCGTCTGGAGGACCGTCTGACGCAATTGAACCAACAGCAGGAAACGCTGCAACAGCGGCTGGCGGAATGGCTGTATGGCTATGCTCCGGATCACTACGAGGGTATCGATGGACCATCCCCGGCCCTGCATCTCGCACGGCAACTGCCCGACATCAAATTACTTTTTCCGCAGCTATACACCTCCCGGCCCCCTGTCAGTTCCCAGGTCATTTTCGAGCACATGGCTTCCCACCCGGCGGTCAAGGCCATTGATAACCGGATCCGGGCAAGCAGGGCAGGGGTAGAACTCTCAAAACAGAAGTACAAGCCGGAGTGGAGTGTTAATGCCAGTTACGGCTACCGCGCTGATGACCCCTTAGGGGACGAACGGGCCGATCTTTTTTCCGTGGGCATCTCATTCGACCTCCCGATTTTTACCGGCCGCCGACAAGACAAGGAAGTGGAGTCGGCCGTCTCCGAAGCCGAGGCCGTCAAAACCGCGAAGTGGCTGTTGCTCAGGAAGCTCATGGCCTCGTTCGCAACGGAAAAAGCCCGGCTTTTGCGACTCAATCAGCGACAGGAGTTATATCAGTCAAGGCTGCTGCCACAAATGCATGATCAGGCCGAGGCTTCACTGACGGCTTACACGAACGACGACGGCGATTTCGCCGAAGCGGTTCGAGCCCGTATCGCGGAGTTGAATGCCGAGATTGAGGCCCTGGATATAGAGGTCGAAAGGCAAAAGACGATCGTTCAGCTGAACTACCTGTTTGCGGCCGGTGCAGATGAAGTCATGGGTACCGGTCATCCCGTGGGAGACGTAAAATGAAAAGCCAGTATAAAACCACCGGCGCCCTGCTCGTGGGCGCAGCATTGGGCGCGGTAATTACCCTGGGGGTTTATTCCCTGTGGCTTCAACCGACCCGCGAACCGGGACGGGAAGATGTCGGGAACGCCGAGCCAAAACCCTTGTACTGGGTCGCTCCGATGGACCCGGATTACCGGCGGGACCAACCGGGCAAGTCACCGATGGGCATGGATCTGATCCCGGTTTATGAGACCGACAGTGCCGGGTCGGACGCGGGACCCGGGACCATCAGCATCGACCCGGATGTCGTCAATAATCTGGGGGTCAGAACCGCAACGGCAGAGCGCAAGGCCCTGGATTCCGAAATCAGGACCGTCGGCTATGTGCAATACGACGAAGACCTGTTGATTCATATCCACCCTCGCGTGGAAGGCTGGATTGAGAAGCTGTATGTCAAAACAGCAGGCGACCCGGTAGAACAAGGCCAGCCCCTTTATGAAATCTACTCGCCCGAACTGGTCAACGCTCAGGAAGAGCTGGTCTTTGCGGTGGAAAGAAACAACGGCCGGCTGATAAGAGCGGCGGAACAAAGGTTGAAATCCCTGCAACTTCCCGACAAAGAAATAAAACAGTTAAAACAAACCGGAAAGGTGCAACAGACCATTACCTGGTTTTCCCCGAAAAGCGGCGTGATCGACAACCTGAACATTCGCGAAGGATTTTTCGTAAAACCCGGGACGACGCTGATGTCAATCGGAACCCTGGATCGGGTGTGGGTAGAAGCCGAGGTGTTCGAGCGCCAGGCCTCACAGGTCAGCGCGGGGACGCCGGTTACCATGTCCCTGGATTTTTTGCCCGGGGAGACCCGGCAAGGCAAAGTGGATTATGTCTATCCGGCACTGGACCCGAAGACCCGAACCGTCAAGGTCAGGCTGGAATTTGATAACCAAAGCGGTGAGCTGAAACCCCACATGTTCGCCGAGGTCGTTATCCGTCCGAAAGGCCGGGGTGATACCCTGGTAATACCACGAGAGGCGGTGATCCGGACTGGAACCAGTGAACGGGTCGTATTGGCCCTCGGCGATGGCCACTTCAAGTCCGTCGAAGTCAAAACCGGACGCTTCACCGAGCAATCTGCGGAAATTCTGGCGGGACTTGAGGTAGGGGAACGAGTGGTGACCTCGGCCCAGTTTCTGCTTGACTCCGAGTCCAGCAAGTCCTCCGACTTCAAGCGCATGAATCATGGCACGAAGGATGAGAAGCCCGATCCGGCCACCGGGCATGAACACATGGATCATGGCGGCCACCACATGCAGGGGAAGGGCCAATGATTGAGTCAGTCATTCGCTGGTCGATCCGCAACCGGCTTTTCGTTCTGCTGGCGACCGCTATCCTCGTC
>JASBTO010000210.1 GCA_030148365.1 Kangiellaceae bacterium | reverse complement strand
GACGAGTTCACAGAATCCGAGATACACTTGGTTGAAACGGTTGCGAGGCAGGCGGCAGGCATCATCGAGAATTCCGTCACGGTGGAACAGACCCGTCTGCGCGCCCTGCGTTCCGACGCCTTGCGCCGCATCGCAAGCAGCGGCGGGTATCAGCGACACCCTGATCCGGCTGTCGGCCGGCCTGGAGCATGCCGACGACATTATTGCGGATCTGGATCAGGCCTTGTTGCAGGTCAGTAACCCGGAACTCGGTAATCTTGCCGTCTGAGTTCTGTAGATTAGTGGTCAGACAACGAAAAAGCGGCCTTCGGGCCGCTTTTTTTTTATTGCCATGTTTGATGGGTTTTAATCCGGTAGCGGCTTGCGGTATCGGTGCACGAAACGGTCGGTCCGGCCGCGGATATCCTCCGCGTACATGGGGCGATTCCGGTCATCTTCGGGATTGGTCAGGGCCTTGCTTTCTCCGTCAAATACAAAGCCGATGGCTTCAACGTTCTCGCGAACGATGGTCGGATCAATGCGGTGCAAGCTGTTACCGGTAGTCTCCGGCGCGCCCCGGTTGGCACTATGATCGACGATACCCAGTACCGCACCGGGTTTGAGTGCCCCGAAGATTTCCCGGAGCAGGCGCGTGGCGTCGATTGCCGGCCAGCTACCGTCACCGGGCTGGTAGTAAAAATCATGGTAGGAAAGGATCAGCAAAGCTGCATCCAGGCTTTCTTCCTGCAATCTCAGGGCATTGGCTTCCCGCTGCAACAACTCGACATTGCCCAGGCGATTGTCGGCGTATCGGGGTTCTATCTGATCCCTGGCGTAGACGAGGTAGGCGGCATTATTGTGCGCGATGACCTTGCCCTCGGGGCCGACCAGCCGTGACAAAATTTCCGTATAGTAGCCCCCGCCGGAAAACAGGTCGAGAACGGTCATGCCTGGCTTGATGGCGAAAAATTCCAGCACCGCTGCCGGTTTCCGGTGTGTATCCCGCTCTCGATCCGGGGCTGGCCTTTGCGGGTTGTCTATGGCCTCCCGCAGGGTGCCCGATTGATCGGTTTCTGCTGCGAGGCCGGGCAGCGGCATCGTCATCAGGGCAGCGAGCAGAAGATATTTCATGGCAGGATCCAGATCGAGAGGGAACACCAGCATACTAGGCACAAGGCCGCAGGTTTGACCAGTCACAGGGCCTCCGAACCCCGCTCTAAACTGTAAACCTTTATGTCATGCAGCGGGTGGGTTGACGGTAACAACAGGCACTCTGCGTCTGTCTTTCCGTCAAACCGCCCGGCTTCTCTGGCTCAGGATGTGAGTTGGTAGCAGGGCTGGTAGCTTGCCTGGTTCAATTTCATTCGCCCTTGCTCCACGAAGTTGCGGAGCAAGACATCGAGCTCGGCCATCATGGCGGCCTCGGCGCGGATGAGGAAGGGCCCATGCTCCCTGATCTGCCGGACACCGCTTTCCTTGACATTGCCGGCGACGATGCCGGAAAAGGCACGGCGTAAATTTGCCGCCAATTCATTGACCGGCTGGTTCCTGTGCAGGGTCAGCGCTGCCATGGAGTCGTGGGTAGGGTTGAATTTCTCCTGGAATGGCCACTCGATCGTCATCCGCCAATTGAAGTGGTAGGCATCGTGCACGGACTTGCGGAAATCCCTGACCTCCGCGATGCCGGCCATCATCTTGTGGGCAACGGCTACAGGATCATCAATGATGATCTCGTAGTATTGGCGGGCTTCCGGTCCGAGGGTGGCGCCGATAAACCGGTCAATGCTGCGGAAGTAATCCTCTGACTCCTTCGGGCCAGTGAATATCAGGGGAAAAGGAATTGACTGGTTGTCAGGGTGCAGGCGAATGCCGAGCAGATAGAGAATTTCCTCGGCGGTGCCGACCCCCCCGGGAAATACCACGACGCCGTGTCCCAGCCGGACAAATGCTTCCAGCCGTTTTTCGATATCGGGCATGATGACCAGTTCATTGACGATGGGATTGGGAGACTCGGCGGCAATAATGCCGGGTTCGGAGATTCCGAGATAGCGGCCATTGTAGATGCGCTGCTTGGTATGACCCACAAGCGCACCTTTCATGGGGCCCTTCATGGCGCCGGTGCCACACCCGGTAATGATGTTCATGCCCCGCAAACCCAGGCGGTAGCCGACTTCCTTGCTGTAGCGGTATTCGCTGTCCGGAATGGCATGACCACCCCAGCAGACCACCAGACTCGGATCAGCACCGACTCGCATGACACCGGCATTACGGAGAATGTAGAAAATGGAGTTGGTGGAGCCTCGCGACGAGGTGAAATCAATGGCAGCATTGGCTTCCAGTTCCAGCTTCAGATAGACAATATCCCGAAGCACGCTGAATATCAGCTGGCGCAGTCCCTTGATCATGACGCCTTCGACGAAAGCTGAGGCTGGTGCGTTCCGGATCCGTAATTTGATACCCCGATCCTGCTGAACCACCTCGATGTTGAAATGCTTCATCTGATGTTCCAGGCGACTGATGTCATCCGTGACATCGGCACTGTTCAGAACGGCGAGAGAACACTTCCTGAACAGTTCGTGGACACTGTCCTGGCTGTGATCCGCAAGCCGGGCCACTTCATCCTGGGACAGGAGTTCGAGACCCGAGTCGGCGGTAATTTCAGTATCGAGAAAGCCCTGCAATTGCATTCCTTGTTCTCCTTCCATTTTCTTGTGGCGCCGGCAAGGGTACCGGCTAGCGCAAGTGCTGGAGCTCGTTGGCCGTATTTTCTGGCCAACGAGTCCAACCATGTCGACGTTTTATCTTCCCAGTCACAACCATAAACGAATAAGCGGTTGCAGAGATAGCGATGTCGAGGAGCCGGGGAGGTTATGCCTGGCGGATCGGTACTGGGCGTTGCGCACAATCTCGTATGTTTCAAGGGTTCAGGGCAAGATAATGGTTGACCTGTCTGTACAGGTACGGCAAAGTGTCGCTATAAACAGACAGTATAAAAAAATAATAAAGCAAGTAATTGATTTAAAAAACTAAAACTATCTCACAATCTAATCGATTTACCAGGAGGGAATAGTGAAAACTACTCTTATCAGCGCAATCGCTGTTGCAGCGCTTGTCCAGGGCTGCGGTAGCGCACCGGTCAAAGAATCAGACACCGAACTCGATCATCCCGCAGTTGTCGTGAAGTCCGAGGAATCACTCCGGAATTTGCCGGAGTGTGAGAAAAACTTCAGTTATCGG
>JASBTO010000202.1 GCA_030148365.1 Kangiellaceae bacterium | reverse complement strand
GCGACTATGCACTATAAACCCGATCACCACAATCCGACCAGTGAGACGCCGGTTCGCCGGCGGTTGTTTTCGGAGCGGAATAAAAAAAGGCGCTGAAAAGCGCCTTTTTGGGTTCCGACTGTTTGCTCCGCGAACTTACTTGCTGGTGCGGTTGCCGAAACGCTTCCGGAAGCGATCAACGCGGCCGCCGGTATCAAGGATTTTCTGCTTGCCGGTAAAGAAGGGGTGGCAAGCGGAGCAAACGTCCAGGCTCATGTCCTGGCCCAGGGTGGATCCTACCTTGATCACATTGCCGCAGCTGCAAGTCGCGGTAATCTGCTTGTAGTCCGGATGAATTCCGTCTTTCATGTTCATATCTCTCAATGCTATGCAAGTCGCCATCCGGGCTATGGTCCTGGCCACGCCGAATACCACCTGCTGTCAGGGGGATGCGGATCTTACAGGCCCGGCACCTCAGGATCAAGCACCTGTGGAACCCGGGTTCAGGCCGCAATCAAGGTTCTTCGCACCAGGTCGCAACCTGCGCCAGCACAGCGCCGCAGGACTGGTTATCGACGCCTTTTTGCTGGCAGCGGGTGACGCCCCAGCGGGCGGACTCCAGCAATTCACTGCCGGGGGGCACTTGTTCACAGAAATCCGGCGCCACTTCGGCGCTTTCCAGACAACTCTCGAGCCAGGTGCGCAGACCTATCTGGCAGCTGATCCCGTTGCAGGGCCGGCTCAGGACGATCACCTCGTCAACACACTCCCCGCCGCTGGCAGTGCTGCCGAAACTGACGCCCTGCTCCGTGTTGCGGGCAATCTCCGCCTTGATGGCCTCTTCGTTACTATGCCACCAGAAATAACCGCCCAGTACCGCAAGCAGCACCAGTCCGACGATGACGGCAAGAATAATTCCCAATATTTTCACATGCTTGTCCTTGCTGTCTGATCAGAAAACCATTGTATCGCCGGACCGCCCGGTATTCCTAGCCATGGTCGCAAAATTCCGTCGCCACGGCGCCCGCCAGGCCGAGTCGCGGGTCTGCCGAGCCCTTCCCCCGTCAGGGTGAAAACACTATAGTGACCAGCCCGGACCCCACGAAAACCTGTAGCTGATGCCGAGTATTGTCCAGGTCGCACTGCCAACCCCCTTGCGCCGGCTGTTCGACTATCTGCCGCCTGCTGACAGCGAACTACCGGCGGTAGGCGCAAGGGTCCGGGTACCCTTCGGCCGCCAGCAACTGATCGGCCTCGTGGTTGCTCTGCGGGATCGGAGCGACGTGCCTGCGGACAAATTGCGCCCCGTCACCGACGTCCTCGACGAGGAGCCACTGTTGCCGGCCTCCCTTTTTGAGCTGTTGCGCTGGGCCGCGGGCTACTACCAGCACTCGCCCGGTGACGTCATGGTCTCCGCCCTGCCGGCCTTGCTGCGCCAGGGGCGGCCGGCGATTGCCGAGCCGGAATACAGCTGGCATATCACCGGCGTCGGTCGGGATGCACAAATTCCCGAGCGCTATGTTCGTCAGCATGTCGCCATGAGCGCGCTCACCCAAAGTCCGCTCCCGGAAGCGGATCTTCAGGCCCTCGGCGTCGAAAAGCCGACTCTGGCCACCCTGGCCGAAAAAGGCTGGCTCGAGCGTCGGGTGATCAGCGACGCTGCCGCGCAACCGGGATCGGGTGCCAGCGGCGCCCTCGATCTGAATGACGAGCAGGCCGCCGCCGTCGACCGCATCCTTCACCATCTCGACCAGTTCCAGCCGTTCCTGCTTGATGGGATCACCGGCAGCGGCAAGACTGAAGTCTACCTGCAGGCCATCGATCAGGTCTTGCAGCGAGGCCGGCAGGCCCTCGTGCTGGTGCCGGAAATTGGTCTGACCCCACAAACCATTGCCCGCTTCCGCCGTCGCTTCGACTGCCGCATTGAAGCCCTCCATTCGGCGCTGACCGACCGCCAGCGGCTCGACAGCTGGCTGGCGGCCCGGGACGGCAAGGCAGGCATTATTATCGGCACCCGCTCGGCGCTGTTCACGCCGCTGGCGCGGCCCGGCATCATCATTGTCGATGAAGAACATGATCTCAGTTTCAAGCAGCAGGAAGGGTTTCGTTATTCGGCCCGGGATGTGGCGCTGGTCCGGGCCCGGAAGGAAAACATCCCCATCGTACTCGGCTCCGCGACGCCGTCTCTCGAAACCCTGTACCAGGCCCGCCTCGGGCGGGCTGAGCATCTGCGCCTGACCGAGCGGGCCGGCGGCGCCACACCGCCCGCCCTCAAGGTCCTCGACCTGCGCAACCGGCGTCTGGATGAAGGCCTGTCCCAGCCCCTGATCGACACGATGAACGAGCACCTCGAGCGCCAGGGTCAGTGTCTGTTATTTCTGAACCGGCGCGGTTTTTCGCCGACGCTCCTGTGCCACGACTGCGGCTGGATAGCCCACTGCCAGCGCTGCGATACCCACATGACCTGGCACCAGGGCCACAACCGGTTGCACTGCCATCATTGCGGCCGGCAGACCCCGCCACCCCGGACCTGTCCCGACTGCGGCAAGTCGGAGTTTGTCGCCGTCGGCCTTGGCACCGAGCGCATCGAGCAGGCTTTGGCGCGCCATTTTCCGGATCACAAAGCCATCCGGATCGATCGGGATACAACCCGCAGCAAGGCGGCCATGGCCGATTTTATCGAGCAGATCAACAGCGATCAGGTGGACATCCTGGTCGGCACCCAGATGCTGGCCAAAGGCCATCACTTTCCGCGCCTGACGCTGGTCGGCATCATCGATGTGGACGGCTGTCTGTTCTCCGCGGATTTCCGGGCGCCGGAGCGTACCGCCCAGTTAATCACCCAGGTGGCGGGCCGCGCCGGCCGGGCCGAGACCCGCGGCGAAGTTGTCCTGCAGAGCCATCATCCCGACCATCCGCTGTTCAGAACCCTGCTGACCGAAGGCTATGGGCGCTTTGCGGAGGAGAGTCTGGAGGAGCGCCTTGCGGCCGGTTTCCCGCCGGGCGGCGCCCTGGCGTTGTTCCGGGCCGAGGCGGCGGATCCGACCCTACCGCAACACTTCCTGCAGCGGGTCAGGGACATTCTCAAAGATATGCCGGAGGTCTCCCTCTGGGGCCCGGTGCCGGCGCCGATGCCAAAGCGGGCGGGCAAGCATCGCGCGCAGTTGATGATGCAGGCCGCTCAGCGGGCGCCCTTGCAAGCCGCCTTGCGGCAGTGGACGGGGGCCATCGAGAATCTGCCGGAAGCCCGCAAGGTACGCTGGTCGCTGGACGTCGATCCCCAGGAAGTCTATTGAGATTTGTCGCAGGGCGACCTGTAAATGCCGGGCAGGCCGGAATTTCCGCCCCGAAAATCCGGTAGCTGCCGGTTGGCGCACCGGACAATTTCAAGGATAATACGCGCTCTTTTTCCAGGTCCCGAATTTTCCCAATGATGAAAGACAATCTGCTCGCCTTGCTGGAATCCGCCGTCGCCCGGTTACAGGCCGATGGCACCCTGCCGGGCGATCTGACGCCGAAAATTCAGGTCACGACCACCAAAGACGCCAGTCATGGCGACTTCGCCTGTAATCTCGCGATGATGCTCGCCAAACCCGCGGGCCAACCGCCCCGTGCGGTGGCGGAGCTCCTGATCGCGGCGCTGCCCGATGACCCAACCGTCAACAAGGTCGAAATCGCCGGCCCCGGCTTCATGAACTTTTACATGGCACAGGCCGCCCAGAGCGAAATAGTCCGCACCATTCTGGATCTCGGCGACACCTTTGGCCGCAGCCAGTCAGGCGCAGGCGAAAAGGTACAGGTGGAATTCGTATCCGCCAATCCGACCGGCCCCCTGCATGTGGGCCACGGCCGCGGCGCTGCGGTCGGCGATTGCCTGTGCCGCCTGCTCGAAGCCACCGGCTGGCAGGTGACCCGGGAGTTTTACTACAACGACGCCGGCGCCCAGATCGATAATCTGGCGCTTTCCGTCCAGGCCCGCTGCCTGGGCCACGGCCCGGACCACGAGAGCTGGCCCGCCGACGGTTACCGCGGCGATTACATCAAGGATGTGGCCGACGATTACATGGCCGGCAAAAAGGTTGATGCCGCGGATCACCATGTTATCGGCGCCGCCGATCCTGACGATCTGGACGCCATCCGTCACTTCGCCGTCGCCTATTTGCGCCGGGAGCAGGATTTGGACCTGCGCGCCTTCGGCGTGGTCTTTGACGTCTATTTCCTCGAGTCGGGTCTTTACCAGGCCGACAAGGTCGACGAAGCCGTGCAGCGCCTCGTGGAGCAGGATCACGCCTACGAGGCCGACGGCGCCTTGTGGCTGCGCACCACCGAATTCGGGGACGACAAGGATCGGGTGATGCGCAAGAAAAGCGGCGGCTACACCTATTTCGTCCCGGACGTCGCCTATCACCTCGACAAGTGGCAGCGGGGTTTCAAGCGGGTTATCAACGAGCAGGGCGCCGACCATCACAGCACCATTACCCGGGTCCGGGCGGGACTCCAGGGCCTCGACATGGGGATCCCCCAGGGCTGGCCGGAATATGTCCTGCACCAGATGGTGACCGTCATGCGTGGCGGCGAGGAAGTGAAAATTTCCAAGCGCGCCGGCAGCTATGTCACCCTGCAGGACCTCATCGAGGAAGTCGGCCGCGATGCGACCCGTTACTTTCTCGCAGCCCGGCGCACCGATTCCCAGCTCACTTTCGATATCGATCTGGCGCGCTCCCGGACCAATGACAATCCGGTGTTTTACATCCAGTACGCCCATGCCCGGGTCTGCTCGGTGATGCGCCAGCTCGAGGAAAAAAATCTCGACCATGATCCGGCGCAGGGCAACCTGCATCTGGATCGCCTCGACAGCGAACACGAGTCACGGCTGATCAAGCGTCTGGCCCAGTATCCGGAACTGGTCGAGGCGGCGGCCCGCAATCTCGAGCCCCACAATCTGGCTCATTATCTGCGCGAACTCGCCAACGACTTCCATAGTTATTACAATGCCGAGCAATTCATCGTAGAAGACGACGAGTTACGGGCCGCCCGGGTGAACCTCATTCTGGCGACCCGCCAGGTGTTGCGTAACGGCCTCGACCTGCTCGGCGTTTCGGCACCGGAATCCATGTAAGCCATGTCACGCGATTACGCCAAGAAGCCCAAAAAACGCGCCAGTGGCGCGCGCCGCAAGCCGTCGGCCAAACGCCGCCCTGCCGATCGCCGCAGACTGCCCGGCTGGGCGTGGCTGTTGACCGGCGTGGCCGTCAGCAGTTTTGTCTACTTTCTCTGGTACCTGCAACAACAAGGCACCGGACCGCGCCAGCCCGACCCGGCTCGCACCGAGGCGGCCAGGGAAAAGCCCCGACCGGATCCGGTAGAGGCCGAACCGGTTCCGACCGAGTCGCTGTCGGTCGAAACCGATTACAGCTTTCACGAGACCCTGACCAACAAGGAAGTCGAAGTGCCTTCCGACGCCTTGCAGGGTACGACCAGCAGTCAGAAGTACATCATGCCCTGCGGCTCCTTCCGGGACGTCAACGGTGCCGATACCATGAAAGCCCGGTTGGCCCTGCTTGGCATGCAGGCCGACATCAAGATGATCGATGGCAGCAACGGCCGCTGGCACCGGGTCCAGATTGGCCCCTACCTGTCCAAGCGTGCCGCCGAGCGTGATCGGCATCAGCTGCAGAACCAGGGCATGAATGACTGCCGTATCTGGCCCCTCGCCGCCCAATAGACCCGTAAACCGCCGGACCCCGGCTTGCGGGCCGGCCACCGGGCCGAAGTTGCCGCTTGAAAATGCCGTTTCGGTCCCCATCTTCAAATGCTCTGTCTGCGTTGCGCAGTACCCTTTTAAAAGGAGAGCCACTTGCAACAATATCGAGGCACCACCATTTTGTCAGTCCGGCGCGGCGGCAAGGTCGTGATCGGCGGAGACGGACAGGTCTCCATGGGCAACACCGTCATGAAAGGCAATGCCCGCAAGGTCCGCCGACTCTATAACAACCAGGTTATCGCCGGCTTCGCGGGCGGCACGGCCGACGCTTTTACCCTGTTCGAACGCTTCGAGCGCAAACTCGAGGTCCACAATGGCCAACTGATGCGCGCCGCGGTCGAGCTCGCCAAAGACTGGCGTACCGACAAGTTGTTGCGCCGCCTGGAAGCCCTGTTGGCCGTCGCGGACGCCAAACACTCGCTGATCATTACCGGTAATGGCGATGTCATTGATCCGGAAGACAACCTGATGGCCATCGGCTCGGGCGGCCCCTATGCCCAGGCGGCGGCACGGGCGCTGCTCGACAAGAGTGAGCTTTCCGCACGGGAAATCGTCGAGACCGGCCTCGGGATCGCGGGCGATATCTGCATCTACACCAATCAGAACCTGACCATCGAAGAACTGGACTCCCATGAATAATCTGGCACCCATGACTCCCCGGGAAATCGTCCACGAACTGGACAAACACATCATCGGCCAACAACAGGCCAAGCGCGCCGTCGCCATCGCCCTGCGCAACCGCTGGCGGCGCATGCAGGTCGACGAGCCCCTGCGCGGGGAAATCACCCCGAAGAATATCCTCATGATTGGCCCGACCGGCGTTGGCAAGACCGAGATCGCCCGGCGTCTCGCGAAACTCGCCAACGCGCCCTTTATCAAGATCGAAGCGACCAAGTTTACCGAAGTCGGCTATGTCGGCCGGGATGTGGACTCGATCATCCGGGATCTTGCCGACTCCGCCTTCAAGATGATGCGCGAGCAGGCCATGGAAAAGGTCCGTCACCGGGCCGAAGATGCTGCCGAAGACCGCATCCTGGATGCCCTGTTGCCGAAGGCCCGGGACGACTTCGAGAAGCAACCGGCGGAGGAATCCTCCAGTCGGCAGGTGTTCCGCAAGAAACTCCGGGAAGGCGAACTGGACGACCGGGAAATCGAAATCAATCTCGCGGGACCCGGCGTCGGCGTGGAAATCATGGCGCCGCCCGGGATGGAAGAAATGACCAGCCAGTTGCAGAGCATGTTCCAGAACATGTCGCCGCAGCGGGCCAAGAGCCGCAAAATCCGGGTCCGGGATGCTCTCAAGCTGGCCACGGAAGAGGAAGCGGAAAAGCTCCTCGACATGGAAGATCTGAAAGCTCATGCCGTGGATTCCGTCGAGCAGAACGGCATCGTGTTTCTCGACGAGCTGGACAAGGTGGCCAAGCGCAGTGAAGGCACCGGCGCCGACGTGTCCCGTGAAGGCGTGCAGCGGGATCTGCTGCCCCTCGTGGAAGGCTGCACCGTGAGCACCAAGTACGGCATGGTCAAGACCGACCACATCCTGTTTATCGCCTCCGGCGCCTTCCATCTCGCCAAACCGTCGGATCTGATCCCCGAACTCCAGGGTCGTCTGCCTATCCGGGTCGAATTGCGCGCCCTCACCACCGAGGATTTCGTGCGCATCCTGACCGAGCCCGACGCGGCGCTGACCAAACAGTACAGGGCCCTGCTCGAAACCGAGCACAAGGATCTTACCTTTACCGACGACGGCATCCGGCGCCTCGCCGAGTTTGCCTGGCAGGTCAACGAGCGTACCGAGAATATCGGCGCCCGGCGCCTGCACACGGTCATGGAGCGGTTGCTTGAGGAGATTTCCTTCGGCGCCACCGAAGAGAAAAGCGGGGTCGTCATTGACACCGAGTACGTCAACAAGCAGCTGTCGGATCTCGCGGATGACGAAGATTTGAGCCGGTTCATTCTCTAGAAAACGGCTGCCACACAGGACCACCATGACTCCGACCGACATCAAGCTGCATCAGAAATCTCGAAACCTCGAAGTGCAGTTTGATACTGGCGAGAGTTTTCTTCTGCCCTGCGAATATCTGCGGGTGTTCTCGCCGTCGGCGGAAGTCCGGGGCCACGGCGCTGGCGAACTGGTCCTGGTGCCGGGCAAAAAATACGTAAATATCATCGACATAGCGCCGGTTGGCCATTACGCCGTGCGGCTGGGTTTTGATGACGGCCATGATTCCGGTCTGTATACTTGGCAAACATTATATGACCTCGGTCGCGAGATGACGGATAACTGGCAACAGTATCTGGACAGACTCGAGCGCGCCGGCCTGAGCCGCGAACCCGAGACCAGCGTTGGACACTTCAAACCCGACCATGAGTGACGACAAGAGCACCCACTTCGGCTACCGCCAGGTGAACAAAGACGAAAAAGCCGGCCTCGTTGCCGGCGTTTTCCATTCCGTCGCCGAGAAATACGACCTGATGAACGATGTCATGTCCTTCGGCATCCACCGCCTCTGGAAACGCTATACCATCGAGGCAAGCGCGGTCCGTCCCGGTCACCGGGTACTGGATATCGCCGGCGGCACCGGTGATCTCAGCGCCAGCTTCAGCAGGCTGGTCGGCGATCAGGGCCTCGTGGTGCTGTCCGACATCAACGACTCCATGCTGAAAGTCGGGCGCGACAAGCTGCGCGACTCCGGCATTGCCGGCAATATCGACTTTGCCCAGGCCAATGCCGAAGCCCTGCCCTTCCCCGACAACAGCTTCGATCGCATCACCATCGCTTTCGGGCTGCGCAATGTCACCGACAAGGACAAGGCGCTCCGCTCCATGCAGCGAATCCTGAAACCGGGCGGCAAACTGCTGGTGCTGGAGTTTTCCAAACCCTTGCTGCCGCTGCTCTCAAAAGCCTATGACGCTTACTCTTTCAGTCTGTTGCCCATGCTCGGCAAGCTGGTGGCCGGCGATGCTGAATCCTACCGATATCTGGCCGAGTCCATCCGCATGCACCCGGATCAGGAAAGTCTCCGGCAGATGATGCTGGAGGCCGGCTTTGATGAAGCCCGTTATACCAACCTGACCGGCGGCATCGTGGCCCTGCATCAGGGCATGAAGTATTGAGCGCCATGAATCTCAACGCCCTGCTGGCCAGAGCGGTCGACGCGACGCTCAACAAACTGCTGCCCCTCGATCCCGACGCCATTACCCGTCTCGACAAGTTGCAGGGCAAAAGCATCCACGTTCATCTCACCGACTGGGGCGCGGATCTCTACTTCCTGATTGGCGAGGCCGGCATCAAGGTTTCCGATCGGTTCGGGGAAGAGGAGGTCGATGCCTCCCTGTCCGGTACCAGTTTTGCCTTTTTCAACATGAGTCTCGCGGAGCGGGGAGAAGATTACCTGTTCAAGGGTGATGTGCGCTTTGCCGGTGAGATAGGCACCGCCCAGGAATTCCAGCGTTATTTTCGCAACCTGCATATCGACTGGGAAGAGCAACTCGCCCGGCTCACCGGCGACATCATTGCCCACCAGTTCGGCCGCGGTGCCCGGGAGCTCGCTGACTGGGTGAGCCGGACCGGCGAAACCCTGCGCCAGAATACCGGCGAATATCTGCAACATGAAGCCCGCGTCACGCCCGCCACCATCGAGCTGGAAAACTTTTTTGATGAGGTTGCCAATCTCAAGGCCGACACCGAGCGCCTTGCCCAGCGCATTGCCCGCCTGCAAAAGAAGGCTGATCTGTGACCAGTGGCCGGCAGTTGTACCGGGCACTGGCAATTAACCGGGTCCTGATCCGTCACGGCCTTGATGAATTTCTGGCGCCGACTCCCCTGTTCCGTTATCGCTGGTTGTTGAAACTGGTCTCCGGTGGCGTCAGCCAGCGCGATAAAGAACTCTCCCGGGGCCAGCGCCTGCGGGAAGCCCTGATCGAGCTCGGCCCCATCTTCATCAAATTCGGCCAGATGTTATCGACCCGCCGGGATTTGGTGCCGGAAGATATCGCCGACGAACTGGCGCTGTTGCAGGATCAGGTGGCGCCTTTCTCGCCCGAGCAAGCCCGCCGGATCATTGAGCAGGAATTGGGCCTGCCGGTCGAGCAACTGTTCGCCGCTTTCTCTGCCGAGCCGCTGGCTTCGGCCTCCGTGGCCCAGGTCCATGCCGCAACCTTGCGCAGCGGCGAGGAAGTGGTCGTCAAGGTGATCCGGCCTGGCATTCGCCGCAAGATCGAGCAGGATCTGAGCCTCCTGAAACGGCTCGCGGGCTGGCTGGAAAAATACTCCGCCGAAGGCCGTCGTCTGCGCGCGAAAAAAGTCGTTGATGACTACGAAAGGACTATCTACGACGAACTGGACCTGCGCATCGAAGCCGCCAATACCTCCCAGCTTCGGCGCAACTTTTCCGGCTCCGATCGCCTCTATGTGCCGCTGGTCTATTTCGATTATACCCGGCCCCGGGTCATGGTGATGGAGCGCATTTCCGGCATCCAGATCGCCGACATCCCTGCCCTGCAGGATGCCGGCGTCAACATGAAGGTGCTTGCCGATCGGGGCGTGGAGATTTTCTTTACCCAGGTTTTCCGGGACAGCTTCTTTCACGCCGACATGCATCCCGGCAATATATTCGTTGACGCTTCCGATCCACAGCAACCCCGCTACATTGCCATTGATTGCGGCATCATGGGTGCCCTGAGCCGGGAAGACAAACGCTATCTCGCCGAGAACTTCCTGGCCTTTTTCAATCGGGATTACCGGCAGATAGCCCGCTTGCATGTGCGCTCCGGGTGGGTGCCGGCCGGTACCTCCATCGAGGAATTCGAGGCGGCGGTGCGGGCCGCCTGTGAACCCATCTTCGGCAAGGCTCTCGCCGAGATTTCTTTCGGCCATTTTCTGGTGCAGCTGTTCCAGACCGCCCGCCGGTTCAATATGGAAGTGCAGCCACAGCTGGTACTGCTGCAGAAAACCCTGCTCTATATCGAAGGACTGGGCCGGCAACTGTACCCGGAGCTGGACCTCTGGGAGACGGCCAAGCCCTACCTCGAAAAATGGATGCGTGAGCAAATCGGGCCGAAAGCCCTGCTGCAGCAACTCAAGACCGAGCTGCCCTACTGGGCCGATACCTTGCCGCAACTGCCCGGCCTGGTGCACCAGGCCGTCGACAACCTGTCCGGCCTGAATGTCAAAATCGATCAACTGGTCGTCGCCCAGACGGCGGTCAACATGGCCCAATACCGGCAGCGGCAGCAGTTGCTGTTCGCCGTCTCCGGCGCGACCCTGGCCCTGTCCGGCACCTTGCTGTGGAGCCTCGACAAGGGTCCCTGGTGGCTGGCGGCACTCCTTGCCGGTGTCGGCGGCCTGTTACTGATCAAAAGCTTGTGGCAGAAAAAGCCCGCGCCATAGGCTACACTAGGACCAGAGCTTGTAACCTGATTGACCAATGATGAGCGATTGCCTGTTTTGCAAAATCGAAGCGGAAGAAATTCCTTCGGACCGCGTCTATGAAGATGACAAGGTTATTGTGTTCAAGGACATCTATCCGAAAGCCTCCGTGCACTTGCTGATGATCCCGAGGCAGCACATAGACAGCCTCGCGACCGTCACCGGAAAAGACCAGGATCTGCTCGGCTACATGCTGGCCAAGGTTCCGGAAATTGCCCGTGACGCCGGCCTGGATGGCGGCTTCCGGACCATCATCAACACGGGCGCTGACGGCGGTCAGGAAGTTTTTCATATTCACTTGCACATACTGGGCGGCAGCAAGCTGCCATTTGCCTGATTACAAGATTCTTACGAGGGAACCTCTATGCGATTTGGTATCACTGAACTCATCATTGTCCTGGTGATCGTACTGTTGTTGTTCGGCACCAAGAAACTCCGCAACATCGGCGGCGATCTTGGCGGTGCCCTCAAGGGCTTCAAGAAAGCCGTGAACGAAGAGCCGGACACTACCGACACAGCGGATACCCCGGAGCTCCCCGAAAAGAAAGAGGGCGCCACCGTCAAGGACGCAGAGTTCCGGCAGGAAGACAAACACAAGTTGTAACCCCTCATGTTCAGTTTCTGGGAATTAAGCCTCATAGGCGTTATTGCACTGCTGGTACTGGGACCGGATCGGCTCCCCCAGGCGGCCCGCACCGCCGGCCTCTGGCTGGGCTAAATCCGCCGCGGCTTTGCCAGTATCAAGGATTAAATCTCCCGGTAACTGGATATCGAGTATATGCG
>JASBTO010000177.1 GCA_030148365.1 Kangiellaceae bacterium | reverse complement strand
GTCGCCGCCGGTTGCAGGCGGTAGTACTCCCGCGCCGCCAGCCAGACGCTGTCGGCCGGGAGCAGGCTGGCACAGCCATAAAGGCCCAGCAGGATCGCGAGCCAACTCCATTGCTTCAGGCGCGGCATACTTCCACCAGGGTCTTGAGGCGGCGTTCGGGCTGAGCGACATAGGGATTGCTGCCATCCCAGACATAGCCGGCCAGAATCGCACAAATCATCTCCTTGATAACCGGGTTCGGCGTTTGATGGAAAATCACATCCTGAAAACGGCCGTCATACCAGGCGTTGACATAGGTCCGGAACACATCGACCCCGGCCTGCAGCGGCTCACTGTATTCCCGCTGCCAGTCGACCTCCTGTCCCTGCAACTGTCGATCCAGCGCCGCGGTCGCAAGGCTCGCCGACTTCAGGGCAATCGTCACGCCGGAGGAAAATACCGGGTCCAGAAACTCGCCGGCATTGCCCAGCAGCGCATAATTGGGGCCCGCCAGTTGCCGGACCTTGGCGGCATAGCCGCGCAGGCAGTGTACCGGTTTGTAAAACTCTGCCTGCGCCAGCAGCTCACTCATGGTCGGGCAGGACGCTATCCATTGCTTTAGCTGCGACTCCGGACTGGCCCCGTCGTCAACGCCGAGTATAACCGGCTCGCCGACGACGCCCAGGGAAGCCGTGCCGTCGTTAAAGGGGATTAACCAATACCAGATGTCGCGATTTTGCGGGTGCACGGTGATGAGGATCTTGTCCCGATCAAAGCCGGGTCCATCCAGGGGGTCCCGGATGTGAGTAAACAGGGATACCCGCTCCGGAAAACCGGTGGGTATTTCCAGATCCAGTAATCGCGGCAACACCCGGCCGAAGCCGCTGGCATCCAGCACAAAATCCGCCTGCACCTGAAACTCTTTTCCGTCATCGTTAATGCCGGTCAGCACGGCTTTTTGATCCCGGAATTCGACGGAGGTGATTTCCTGACCGAAATGAATTTCCGCCCCTTGCCGGGCTGCCCCGTCCGCCAGGATCTGATCAAACCCGGCCCGCTGCACCTGGAAGGCCGTGGCCTCGTCATCACCATATTTTTCCCGGAAATCGAAGGACTGCCGATTGCCGTCATAGTCAAATACCGCGCCGTCCTTGAACCGGAATCCGGCATCGTTGACAGCATCAAGCAGACCAGCTTCCGCCAGCAATCCCATGGACTGGGGCAACAAACTCTCACCGATGGAGAAACGGGGAAAGTGAGCCTTCTCAAGGACCAATACCGGATAGCCCCGCTGGCGCAAAAGCGCCGCAGCGACACTGCCCGCAGGCCCCGCACCGATAATGACCACCGGGTAATGGGGTCGCTCAAAATTCATTGTAGTTCACTCCTGATTGGGGACTCCGCGCCGATACCGCGATCGGCGCCAGCAAAAAGGCAAATGCGATACCGGCGAGGATGATCAAGCCAAAACCATGGATCGCCGGTGTGCCACTCAATGCCAGCAAACCGAATGCCAGCAGCGTCGAGGTGGCCGACAGGGTGATCGCCAGCGCCGTCGCCCGCAGGTGATTCTGGCCTTCGGCAAAGAAAATGGTGTAGTCAATGCCAATCCCCAGCACCAGCACCAGCGCAACGGCGTGGAACAGGTTGAAAGCTTCGCCCAGCCAGCCTATGACCGCAACCGCCAGCAGCGCCGCCAACACGGGCCCGGCAATCACCCGTACGGCGCCCGTCAATCCGTAGCGAACCAGCAGGAGAATAAAGATTACACCATACGCCAACGCCACCAACAGCAACGCCCGTTCGCGGTATTGTCCGAGCAGCCCGGAAAGCTGGCCGACCCGATCGACGGCCCGGACCCCGTCCAGCTCAGCGGCAGCCTGCTGGAGCGCCGGCCAGTTACGGACCCCCGATGGCAGCACTACCGATACCTGCTGCTGTCGGACACTGCCCAGCCACAAGTCTTCCAGCGGCTTGGCTATAGGGCTCGCCAGAAAAATCTCGTCAGTCAGATCCGGGCCTTTCTGCAAGGACGCTTCAAGTTGCCGGCGTTGGGCTGAACTCAGGCCCAGCCCGTCCAGATATTCCGTCACTGCAGGTTGCTCCAGCGCGGTCGCCAGCCAGTCACGATTTTCCCGCTGACGGGCGAGTGACGGCAACCACCGGCTCGAGGCCTGCACGGCTTCCAGATTGCCCAGTTGCTGTTGTTCAGTCAGCAAATCAACCAGCGCTTCTTCCCGTTGCAGAAGTTGTTCGGTGCTGCCGCCGGCGACCAGGAAAAACCGGTTGCCGGTTCCGGTACCCGTCGCTTCCCGGATATTGGCGTCGGCCTGCAATAAGGCCGGGGATGCACCTTGCAACAAGCGGATATCGTCATTGACCGTCAGCCGCCCAAGGCCCAAGAGCAGCCCGGCCAGCACCAGGACCACCGCGATCACCGCAAAACGCTTGTCTGCGATTTTCTGCCACCAGAGACAGTAAGCCTGAAGCCACCGCGAGCCCGCCCGCCCTGGCCGGGCCAGCGCACGCTGCTGTAACCAGGGAAACGCCAGCACCACCGTCAGCCAGGCGCCAATCAGTCCGATGCAGGAAAAAGTCGCCACCTGGTAGAGCCCGGGGAAGGCCGAAAAATACAGCGCCGCATAGCCGAGCAGACTGGTCACCAGACCAAAACTGATACCGGGGAGAATGGCCCGCAGGCCCCGATCCGCCCGCCAGTCGGCGCCTGCGTCATGACGGGCGGCGAGATAATGGAATGCGTAATCGATCGAGACCCCGATCAGGCTGGTGCCTATCACCAGGGTAAACAGGTGTAGCTGCTCGAAGATTAGCAACGACAGCAACACCGCGAGCACCATCCCCGACGCCACGGGCAACAGACACAACAACAAAGGCGAAGGCGAGCGGAAGGTCAGCAACAGCAGCAGCACGATGCCCAGCAAGGAGCCGAGGCCGATGGTGGAAATTTCCTGTTTGGCCTGGGAGCTGGCCTCGGCGGCAAAGGGCAAGACCCCGGTAATCTGCACATTGGCACTGCCGTGGGCGGCGGACAGTTCATGGCTTGCCCTTGGCCAGTAGCTGGCGAAGGCTTCCTGAAAGGCGACCTGGAATGGCGCCTGCAGGGTACGGCCACGGATCACGATCCGCTCGCTGTCGTTTGCCGGCAGACTGATCCAGCCATCCCTCAGGGTAAAGCGGTTGCCACTGGCCAGGGACTCGCTGAAAGCCGAAAACAGCAGCAGCGGATCCGCCACGATGACTTCCGAGCTGACCATCGCCAGCGGACTGCTCAGCCGGGTCAGGGCGCCATTGACGAAGTCCTGATAGTGCCCGTCACCGAGTTGCTGGCGTGCCGGGCGGGTCAGAAGTTGCCAGCGGCGGGGAAAATACAGCTCGTAAAATGCCTGCAGTGAGGGCTCGTCAGCTGCGTTGAACGGGATAGCAAAGAGTCCGGAATTCGCCAGGCTATCCTGCAACGCCGAAGCGGCGGCGGCGGCCTCGGCCCAGGTCGGCGCGGTAACCAGAAACAGGGTTTCCCGGCTGGCCTTGCCGCTGACCCGCTCCAGCGCTTCGGCAACCACCGGGTCCTGCTCGTCGGCAGGCAGCAGGGCAAGAATATCGGTTTGTATGGGCAAACCATCCCGCAACTGCCAGCCAAGCCCGCCGATGGCGAGCAGCAGACCGGCCAGCCAATACAGGAAGGGCCTAGCCGTCAAGACTGGATGTACCGGTTGTCAGCGGGGCCTCGTCCGCACAGGAGGGATTTTCCGAGTCCGGCTGGACTGAAGAGGGCTGATTTCTGGCTGAGGGCGACTCATTTTTTGCTGAGGGAGACTCTTTTCCCGCTGAGGGAGACTCTTTTCCCGCTGAGGGCTCTTTATCCGCTGAGGGCTCTTTATTCGCTGAGGGCTCTTTATTCGCTGAGGGCTCTTTATCCGCTGAGGGCTCTTTATCCGCTGAGGACGACTCTTTATGCGCTGAAGGCTCGTACCGGAAACGGATTTCGGTGCGGTCGCCGCGGGTATCGTGGAGGCCGACATGGTGCACCCGGCTGTCGCCGATGATTTCCAGATGGGAGATGGCCCGGGCAATTTCCGGCGCGCGGGGCTCCATTCGCAAATGCCAGCAGCGCCCGGGCTGCGACCACTGCAGGTCAAAGTTTTCCTCCAGCGGTTCAAAGTCACCACTGAAGATGCCGAGCAGCGCCTTGGCAAAGGTGGCCATGAGCGGTTGCTCGGCAAAGCCGACGCTACGCGCCGGCACGCCAGCCTGTCGCTCGGTAACGCCGTCCGGAGTCATCAGCAGTTGTGACTCGAGGGGCCGCAGAGTGTGCCACTCCAAAGTCTTGTCCGGGGAGATGCGAAACCGGCCGCTGGAGCGGATCGGTTTTTTCAGCAGTCTGAGATGACGAAGCTGCTCAAACTCGCCTTGCACCGGCAATTCGGTCGCAATAGTTTGTCCGGGTTGCTGCAGCTTCTCCTCAAGGGCCCACGCCTGCGCGGCGCCGAACACCAACAGCAAAACCGCCAGACAGGACCCTCTTCCACAACGCAGACTCATCAAATGCCACCTCCGGTCGAATGACCCGGCGCTTCGATACCCAGCTTTTCAAACAGCACCGGCGGCGACACCAGGCACATTTCATGGTTGTCCTTGCGCACGGCCACCTGAATGCTGTGGCCCCGGGTCTGGACCTCTCCGGATCCGGCATCCAGGATCCGGTAACTGATTTTGAGGCGGTTTTCGGCTTCTTCCAGGGTCGCCTGAATACGGATGTCCTGCTCGAACCGGAGCGGCCGGACATACTTGACCCGCAGATCGATCACCGGCCAGAGAAAACCGGTGGCCTCCATCTGCGGGTAATTGAAATCTATCTTGTTCAGCAACGCGCAGCGCGCCAGTTCAAAATAACGCGCATAGTTGCCGTGCCAGACAATGGCCATGGGATCCAGATCGTGAAAAGGGATGCAGTAAGGGACCTCGGCTGTCAAATCAGGCAGTTTCATACAGACTCCAGCGACGCGCACGAATGTGTTCCAGCAGTTGCCGCAACTCCTGCTCCAGGGGCCGATCTTCCTGGACCTCGGGAAAATGCCGTCGGAAATCCTCCAGCATGGCCCGCACCCCGTCATTCAGACCATCTTCGGCCAGTTCTCCCTGGTGCACCCGCAAGCGCACCGCCTGCATGGCCGCCATCAGGTGACCCGCGGCCACCTGCTCGGTCAATTCCAGCACCCGCAGACAATCCCGCGCGGCGATGGTACCCATGCTGACCTTGTCCTGGTTGTGACATTCGGTGGATCGGGAAAACACGCTGGCGGGCATGGTCAGTTTGAGCGCTTCCGCGGTCCAGGCCGAGGTGCCGATCTGGACGGCCTTGAAACCGTGGTTGATGGCGCCCCGACCGGGCGCGGCACCGGACAGATTGGCCGGCAGACCATGATTGAATTTCGGGTCCACCAGCAGGGCCAGCTGCCGATCCATCAGATCGGCGAGATTGGCCACTGCAGTTTTCATGGCATCCATGGCGAACGCGATATGGCCGCCGTAAAAGTGACCGCCGTGCAGGATCCGCTCGGCATCGCCATCGATAATCGGATTGTCGTTGGCGCTGTTCAGTTCGTTCTCGATAGAGTCCCGCAGCCAGGGCAAAGCATCTTTGAGCACGCCGATCACATGGGGCGCGCAGCGAATGGAGTAGCGATCCTGCAGGCGCGGTGAATTGCGCCGCGGATGGCGATGATAATCCAGATCGTCGCGCAGCCAACTGGCGACCCGGTTCTGGCCCGCATGGGGCTTGACGGAAAACAGGACCTCATCGAAATGATTGGCATTGCCCTGCAGACCGAGGCTCGCGAGGGCGGTAAGCCGGGCGCAGAGACGGGTCAGATATTCGGCGCGCTCGAATGCGAGGCAGGCCAGTCCGGTCATGACCGCGGTGCCATTCATTAATGCCAGGCCTTCCTTGGGGCGCAGTTTCAGCGGTGTGATGCCGAGTTCCGACAGGACCTCGGCGGAGGGCCGCAGTTGGCCCCGGAAATTGACTTCCCGCTCACCCACCATGGCCGCCGCCAGGTAGGACAGAGGCGTCAGATCGCCACTTGCGCCCACCGAGCCTTCTTCGGGAATGCGGGGCAGGACAGCCCGGTTGATGAGCGTCGCCAGCAACTCCAGCAACTCCAAACGTACACCGGAGTAACCCTGGCTCAGGGACACCAGGCGGGCGGCCATGATCGCCAGGGTCGAGACTTCATCGAAATCCCGGCCCAGACCACAGCCGTGGTAACGGGTCAGGTGCAGCGGCAACTCCAGAATCTGGGCTTTTGCCACGGGTTGGGTACAGGAGTCGCCAAAGCCGGTGGTGACCCCGTAGATGACCCCCTCCTCTTCGAGCAGGCGGTCAAGGAAGGCGACGCTCTTTGCAACGCGCCGGCGGAAGTCCTCGCTGTCGTCGATGCGGACTTTGACGCCGGCTTTGGCAATGGCTGTAATGGCCTCGATTGAGAGACGCTCCCGGTTGCCAAAACAGATGGTTTCAGACGTTTTCAATATGCTTCTCACCCTTGATTTCCGCGACATTCCGGAAGCTTTTGGTCTGTCCGGACGGGGTCCGCCAGAAGTCATAAAAATTGAACCATTGCAGCGGCGCAAGGTAGCAATAATGCTCCAGACGCGCAACATAGTCAGCCATGACCGCCTGCAGCCCTTCGCTGCGCTGCCTGCGGGGCAAGATCACCTGCTCCCGGAATCTCTCGACGTGCATCTGATAACCCTTGCCGACTTGCAGGCAGTACATCAGATAGACGGGGCATTTGAGCAAGCTGGCGAGAATGAAGGAGCCTTCGCCGAAGGCCGCCGGTGAGCCGAGAAAATCCAGTTGCCGGGAACGACCCGGTACGGTTGCCGACGTGCGGTCCGCCAGAATGAAAAGGTACTCTCCCCGGTCAATCTTTTCCTGCAACATGATGGCGGTATCCGGCCCGATGCTGGAGACCTGGATAACCCGTTTTTCAAATTCCGGATTCGCCTCCCGCAACACCGCATTGTAGCCGCTACCCAGTTCGGTCAGCATCAATACATTGATTTTGTTGTCGAAGGCCTTGTTGCCAAGGGAGCGACACATGTCCAGGTTACCGTGGTGGGCACTCAGAAAGATCGCACCCCGCCCGGGAGCGGTCGCCTCCGCGAGGACCTCCGGATTCACCACCTCCACCTGCTCTGATTGCAGCCTTCCGGTCCAGCCCTGGGCCTTGTCCATCAGGGCGTGACCGAAGGTCATGAAATGACGGAAACTCTGCCACCGGCCGGGGCGGCTACGGAAAAATCCGGGCTCTGGACTGGTTTCAAAAATCCGCCGGAGATAGTCAGCCGAGGCTCGCCGGGCCCCGTGTCCGGTCAGGTAAAAATAGGTCATGACGGGATACAGGATTGCCGCGAAGCCGGGTCGGCCGAACCACTTGTTGATTAGAAACAGCGTCCGGACGCCCCGGGTGGAGCCCCGCTCCTCGACCCGGGCCCAGTGCGCCTGCTCCCGGTGCCGGGAGTTGCGAGCCAGCAGACGAGGCAGCCGCCGCAACATGCCCAGCACGAGCCGGGTATGCATCGAAGAAATCCGCAAATTGTCCCGGACCATCCGGAAATTCGAGGTATTTTGTTCGGGGTAGGTGACCCGGGTCGGGATCATGACCATGTCCAGCCCCTGCCAGTAGAGGCGCACCATGATCTCCGTATCAAAGTCCATACGGCGGCCCGGCTCGACCCGATCGAGCAATGCCAGAGTCGCCGCCAGTGGGTAGACCCGGTAGCCGCACATGGAATCGCGAATGGCAAAGGACAGGGTTTCCACCCATACCCAGAAATGGGTCAGGTAACGGCCTATCAACCGGCCTTTCGGGACTGAACTGTCATATTGCGGCCAACCGCTGACCAGGCTGTCCGGCTGCGCCCGGGCCGCCTCCAGCATTTTCGGAAGGTCGCCCAGATCATGTTGGCCATCGGCATCCACCTGCAGGGCATGGCTGCAGCCGGCCGCCTGTGCGGCCCGGAGCCCTGACACCACCGCCGCACCCTTGCCGAGATTGGCGCTGTGGCGCAACAGGGTAACCCATTCCCGTCCCGCCGCTGCGCGAGCCAGGGCCTGCCGGGACTCGTCGTTACTGCCATCGTCGACCAGAAAACAGGGCAAGTTGTAGTCGGCCAGGCGCTCCAGCACCGCTTCGATAGCGGCATGATGATTGAAACTCGGGATGACCAGACAGGGCTTGAAACTCATAACCGGTTCCGGATTACTGCAACAGAATTCGCCCGGAGGCATGGCGGCCGCCGGAACTCATGTAACTGAAATAGAGCTTGCCCTTGCCGGCGTCAAATCTGAGGTTCAGCTCGACCCGGGATTGGGGGCGAATAATTTCCTGGAATTTGACCACTTCCATGCCGGCAAAACGGCTGGGCAAGTCCAGATACTCGTGCCCCAACACCATCGCCCAGTGCACCTGAACCACGCCCGGCAAGATCGGCGTTTGCGGAAAGTGGCCGTCAAAATATTCCAGATCCGCGGGGATTTCCAGGCTCAGGGTCACCTCGCCGTCGCCTTCTTCAATCCCGTGGATAACGGGTCTTTGGCTCATGATTGGGCCTCCGAAAACAGTGCGGTCAAGGCGGCCGCCGTGGTTTTGCCCTGGCTGTCGGTCGGCAGGGACGGAACAAAGCGCCACTTGCGGGGCAGGACGACGGGTTCGAACCAGGGCGCCAGGGACAGACGCAGCCGGCGGCTGAACCGTACGCCGCCCTGCTCGGCAAGTTGCCGCTGGCCGGCATCATCGAGCACGACCGCGGCGCCCAGGCAGGTCCGACGGCCGTGCAGTACCACCAGCGCGCCATCGGCGACCGTCGGCAAGGCCCGCAGGCGCTCGGTCATGGCCGTCAGGGAGATCCGCTTCTCTTCGATCTTGACCAGGGTGTCGACCCGGCCGAGGAGCCGGAACCGATCCGGGCCGGTCCATTCACCCCGATCACCCAGCGCCAGATATTCACTGCCACCGGTAAAAGGCGAAGACACCTGCACCGCCTGGTCGGTGTCATTGATAGTCAGTTGCACCCCGGGCAGAAGGTGCCAGTCCTCCTGTTCAGTGGCCTGTCGGCGCCAGGCGACGCCGCCGGTCTCGCTGCTGCCGAGCACTTCCACCGGCAAACTGCCGAGCCATTGCTCGCAGGCCTCGGCCGCCGATGCCGGGAGCGGACCGCCGGACGAAAAAATCCGTCGGGGTAACGCCGGCAATGCCGGTAACGCCATGTCCGGCAATCGTGCCAGAAAGGCCGGACTCGACACCAGCACCGGCGGCGTCCCGCCGGCCAGCGACTCCACCAGCGCCCCGGGGTGACGGATTTGGCGACAGTCAAACTTCCGGCCGGCGCACAAGGGCCAGAGCAACCGGAACAGCAGTCCGTAGATG
Organism: Kangiellaceae bacterium; assembly: GCA_030148365.1. Lineage (GTDB taxonomy): Bacteria > Pseudomonadota > Gammaproteobacteria > Enterobacterales > Kangiellaceae > JASBTO01. The sequence goes on along the minus strand of JASBTO010000177.1, from coordinate 2,130 downwards.
TGCTGGTGAGAGACGGTCGCCTGCACGCGTGCGTTGCCCAGATCGCGGCCCCACAATTGCTCCAGTGCAGCGATTTCAGCGTCCAGCTGGGCCAGGGTTTTGACAATTCTCTTGGGCTTGCCGGTAGAGCCGGAGGTAAAGAGTTCCAGGGTGCTTGTCACCGGTAATACCCGGAACCGGCAATCCGCCGTCAGAGAATCTGATTGGTCGTCGGTATCCGCGGGTATCCCCGGTAGCTCGGGGTTGGGGGGCAAGTCGCCGACTTGTCCGTCAACCTGTCCACAGAGTTCCCCGACAGTACCCGGCTGGTTGTTGGGCGGCAGCACCGGCACCCGGTCAAGTTGCCAGAGAGCCAACAAGGCGGCGGCAAACGCGAAAGGGTCGTAAAAATAAAGCAGCCAGCGTTGGCCGGGTATCGCCTCCAGCCGGGTCCGGTACCGGCGCACGAGCGCGGTAAAGGATCCCCAGTCCCGGTAACGGCCATCTATCCCGGCGACCGGATGGGTGGCTGCAAAGCCGGTGGTCAGCAGTGTCGACAGGGACCGCGCGGACATGTCAGCGATCGCGAACCCGGCGTCGCACCAGGTATTCGATGACAAACAGGGTACCCATCAGCAGGTAGGCAATCAGGCCATTGTATAGCGTCCAGACAGCCAGACTGGAATAAAGCGCCGTGTAAAGCGCGATAGCGCCGTTAACCACGAAAAAACCACACCAGACCCCCGTGACGGCCCGGGTATAGGGAATGGCAGAGTCCGGCAAATCCGGTTCCATCACCCGGGCAATCTGCTCGATTACACTGGGCGGACTGATCAGACTGTGGCCGAATACCAGCAACAGACCGGCGTTCATGGCGACGGGGCTGAACAGGAACCAGTCCGGGTTGTCGGCGATGCTCGCCGCCAGACTGAAGGCCACGCCCGCCAGAGCGACGGTGTAAACCCCGGGATTGACGGAAAACTTGCTGCCTGCCAACAGCAGGCGCAGCGCCAGCAGCGCCGCCAGAATGCCGCCCAGCACTCGGGCTTCGAGGACTTGCAGTCCGAAGTAAACGGCAAACGGATACGCCAGCGCCACAACCAGAAGCAGCGGCTTCAACCAGCGCATCAGGCAGCTTCGTGCAGGAGTCCGTGCACCGATTCGACTACGTCACCCACGGTGCGCACGGCTTTGAATTCGTCCGGCTTGACCTTGGCGCCGGTCACTTCCTGCAGCTTGATCACCAGATCGACGGCGTCGATGGAGTCAAGATCCAGATCTTCGTAAAGACTCGCTTCCAGGGTGATATCGGTACGGGGGACTTCGAACAAATCTTCCAGGATGTCGCTCAGCGCTTCAAAAATCTCGGCATGGTTTTGCATTATTCGGCACTCTCAATTTTGTTGGGACTTGACGAAAGACACCAGATTATCCACGCAGGCAAAATGGCGCTTGGTGTCACTGTCACTGGCGTCGAGGGTGACGCCGTACTGTTTCTTGATGGCCAGCCCCAACTCCAGGGCATCAATGGAATCCAGTCCCAGACCGTCCACGAACAAGGGTTCGGTGTTATCGATATCGGCCGGAGTCATATCCTCCAGGTCCAGCGAATCGATAATCAGCTGTTTGATCTCATGGTGTAAGTCATTCATACGCAAGGGATTCCCGATATTGGCTTTCAAGTATTTTTGTCAGTTGCCGCGCCTCGAGGGTGACGCTGTCGGGCTTTTCCAGCCACTTGTCGATGGTCACCGGGTCCTGAACCCGGAGGCTGAATCGCGCCCGTTTGTCGGGCATCTCGTACCAGGACATGGTCTTGGTCAAAAACGGCGGCTCGCAGTTTACCACCACCGGACGGATATCGACAGCCGCACGTAAGGCGATATTGGCGGCGCCCCGCTGGAAGCTGTTCAGCGTGAGCCCGGATCGGGTACGGGTGCCTTCGGGAAAAATGATCAGATTGTTACCTTCGGCCAGGGACGCGGTACAGGCTGCCATCAACTGCTCGGGGTCGGAATTGCTGATATAGGCGGCGCCCACCACACCCCGGATAAAGAAGTTATGCCAAAGCGCTTCCTTGACGATGCAGTCCGCATTCGGCATCAATGAAATCAGGATGACGACATCGATCAGGGACGGATGGTTGGCAAT
>JASBTO010000175.1 GCA_030148365.1 Kangiellaceae bacterium | reverse complement strand
CGAACTCAACGACCTGATCAGCCTGAAATATCACCGCAAAAATTCCGCCCAGCAAGGCGCCGGCAAGGATGGTGGGCAAAGCGGGGATCTTGCGCATCGCCATCAGCAGCACGACAAGTAGCGGCACCAGGCTGAACAGGGAGATTGAAAACTGCTCCTCCAGAGTGCGCAGCGTAGTCTGCATGCCAGTGACCCCGTCCTTGACCTCATGGTTGAGGCCGATAAACGTAAACAGGATCAGGGCAATGATCAGCGAGGGCACTGTCGTCCAGGTCATATGCCGGATGTGGGTAAACAGATCCGTTCCGGCAACCGCCGGCGCCAGATTGGTGGTATCGGACAAGGGCGACATCTTGTCGCCGAAATAGGACCCGGAAATAATCGCCCCCGCGGTAATGGGCAAGGAAAGATCCAGGCCGGCGGCGACCCCGATCAGGCCAATACCGACGGTACCGGCCACGGTCCAGGAACTGCCAATGCTCAACGCGATTATCGAGCAGATAAGGCAACTGGCGACGTAGAAATAGCTGGGTTCGAGGATCTGCAAACCATAGTAAATCATGGTCGGCACAATGCCTGCCAGAATCCAGGTGCCGATCAGGGAGCCGACGGCCAACAGAATGAGAATGGCGCCCATCGCCATGGATATGCCGTCGACGATGGCGGTTTCCACTTCATTCCAGAGCAGACCGTTGCGCATCGCAATGATGGCACCGACGCCGGCAGCGATAATCAACGCTATCTGGTTGGCGCCATAGGACGAGTCATCACCGAATAAATACACCGACAGGAACAAAAGAACGATGAGCGTCCCGATGGGGATCAGGGCATCGACCATGCTGGGACTTTTCAGGGTGCGCTTGACCATATTACCTCGAACAGTTTCAGGTTTCCGGCTGCCGCTCAGTTACGGTATGCCGGTTCTTTCTGGTTGGTAATATCCATATAGCGATCCCGAAGCCTGGTCGCTCTGGAAACCATGGTCACAGCCTTGCCGTCGATGATCACCTGCACCGGCTCGGTCGTAACTTCCAGCGGATCGCCGTCCCAAACGACCAGTTCGGCATTCATGCCCGGCGCAATACGACCGTAGTCACTGGCGACACCGAAAATCCGTGCCGGATTCTGGGTGAAAGCCTTGAGCGCGGCTTCGTAGGGCATGCCGTTGGCGACCGCGTTGCCCGCTGCCTGGCGGACCAGGAATGCGTTGTGACTGGACTGAAATCCGGGACCGGTAAAGATGACTTCAACGCCGGCCTTGTGCAGCAGAGCGGAATTGTTGGCGCGTTGGCCCAGAGATTCGAAGCTACCGGGAATGTTATCCATGGGGTCAAGAATGACCGGTACCTTCGCTTTTGCGAGTTGCTCGGCGACCATCCAGGCTTCGGCGCCACCGGCAATCACCAGACGGATATCCTGCTTTCTGGCCAGTCGCAACAGCGCCACGATATCGCTGGCCCGCTCGACGCCGACCACCAGCGGGATTTTGCCGTCAATCAGATCCAGTAGCGCCTCGAGATCATCGGAAGGCAGACTCAGCTCCCGCCATTCTCCGCGCCGGATAGCGTCCCGGTTTTCCGCGTATTCGCGAGCGTCGTCAAGTGCCTTGTCGAGCTGCATGAGCGCCGCGGCTCTGGAGCCGCCGGCCATGGCCGCTCCCCGCTCGCCAAACTGCGCATAGATGGCCGCCGTTCTTTTCAGGATGGGGGTATGCTCTCCGGAGAGGCTGAAAACGGTCGCCTGACCGGCAAACAGATCATGCCCCGGATAGGGCGTTACGAGGGTTCGGGTCACGCCATGGATCCGGTTGTGGGGAACCAGCGTAGAATAGGGATTGAAAACTTCCGCGAGACTGAAGGAGGCGCCAAAGGCTTCATTCTGACTGACGCCGTCCACGGTATTCTCGAGGGCGTCAATTTCCCGGATGCCGATCTGGTTGAATACCGCCATGATACCGGGAGTGACAACTTTGCCCTTGCCGTCGATGGTCCGTTCAACACCGGCACTCTGTATACCCTTGCCGATAGCCTTGATTCGGCCATTCTCGATAAGCACATCGGTATTCTGCAACTCGCCCTGAGCCGTCAGGGTCTGGACGGTGGCGTTTTTGATCAGCAAACCTTCCGCATGGGCCGCGCAGCTCAAAAGTGCCAGCAGAGCGGTAGTAATTAATTTCCGGTTTGGCCTCATGGTCTTTCTCCTTCGGGATCGAGGATCCCCAGATCAAAGTCGCTGTGGGGTTGGCGGGCCGGATTACTGCGGTCATAAGCCAGAGCCCCATCGATATACACCCGGTCGACTTTTGAATAGACACTGAACGGATTGCCGTTCCAGACAGCGACGTCGGCCATTTTGCCCGTGACCAGGGAACCGGTCTGCTCGGCGATGCCCAGGGCCTTGGCCGGGTTCAGGGTGATCCACTGAATGGCACGCTCCGGACCGACTCCCATGCCGGCCTTGCGGCCCGCAGCCATGGACTTGGCCGCTTCCTGGTTCAGGTGTTGGATGCCGACGGCGGAGTCGGAATGCACAATGGCGCAGGCGCCCGCCGCGTCGACCATGGCGACATTTTCCCGCACCGAGTCGTAGGCCTCCTGCTTGAAGCCCCACCAGTCTGCCCACAAGGCGGCGCAAACGTCGTTTTCCGCCAGCAGATCGGCAATCTTGTAGGCCTCGACAGCGTGATGGAAGGCCGTAATCTTGTAGCCAAATTCCTTGGCAACCTCGAGCATGACCGCCATCTCGTCGGCGCGGTAGCAGTGATTGTGCACCAGGATATTGCCGCTCAGCACCCCGGCCAGGGTTTCCAGACGCAGATCCCGGGTCGGCGGTTCGCCGCCCAGTTCTTCATCCAGGCTTGCCTGGTAATCGTCCCAGCTCTTCTTGTAGGCTGCGGCTTCGATCCAGGCGGCACGATAGCCGGCGACGTTGCCCATACGGGTCATCGGACCACCCTTTTCGCCGTACACGCGCTTGGGGTTTTCACCGCACGCCATTTTCAGGCCGTAGGGCGCGCCCGGAAACTTCATGTCCATGACGGAGCGACCATACTTGTTCTTCAGGGTAACGGAGCGCCCGCCGATCAGGTTCGCGGAGCCCGGCAGGATCTGCATGCTGGTCACGCCCGCCGCCAAAGCCAGGGCAAACTGGGGATCCTGGGGCCACACGGAATGCTCCGCCCAGACGTCGGCGGTCACCGGCTTGGTCATTTCGTTACCATCGGCGCTGGTTGCCACGCCGGGCGCCGGGTAAACGCCCAGATGGGAATGGGCATCGATAATGCCCGGCGTGATCCACTTACCCTTGGCATCAATCACGCGGGTGCCTTCTTCCGGCTCCCCGAGATCCTGACCGATGCCGGCAATCTTGCCATCTTGCAGAAGCAGGCTGGCGTTTTCGAGCAGGCCACCTTCGCCGTCAAGTATGGTCGCGTTGGTCAATAATACGGGTTGTGATAGGGGCGCTTCATAGCTGCTTGCAAAAGCGGCCCCCTCTTCCGGCTGCTCACCCTGTTCGTGCTCTCCGCACGCTGCGAGCAATCCTGTCACCAGCAGCAACAGGCCGGCTTTTGATGAAAAGCGGGTGTTCATATGTGCTCTGCCTTTATTAACTGAATAAGTGTATGCCGAAGAATCTGTCCAGTACCGTGACCACGGTAATGACGCCGAGAATCACCGGGCAAATGTAGCTGATGGCTATATCGATGTAGGTTTGCAGCCAGGAACCCCGCAAGTCCTCGTCTCCCGTCGCCAGTTCTTCATTCAGGTTGTGCTTTTTCCAGACGTAGGCGACAAAAACCGAGATCAGGAAGCCGCCGACCGGCAACATGGTGTCGTTGGCGATGTAGCCAACCAGGGTCATGAAATCGACCGGACTGTCGGAGCCCATCAGGGTCACGAAGTTGGTGAAGATTGACGAGGCGCCATTGGACAGCAGGCTGGGCACGCCGATCAGGAAGATCAGCAGCGCGATCAGCCAGACCGCGCGGCTGCGCTTGATGCCGTGTTCATCCACCAGATAGGAGACCGGGACTTCCAGCAACGAGACCGTAGAAGTGAGCGCGGCAAAGGACAACAGCAGGAAGAAGGCGCTGCCGATCACGATCCCGAGAGTGGCGCCGAGGGTCTCAAAGACGCCGGGCAAGGTCACAAAGATCAGGCCGGCGCCACCGTCGGGCGGCAGCCCCTGGGAGAAGACGAAGGGAAACAGCATGAAGCCGGCCAGAAAGGCGATACCCACGTCGGTCAGGGTAATGAAAGCGGCTGCAGTGACAATATTCTGATCCCGGCTCACGTAACTGCCGTAGGTTATCAGCGCGCCCATGCCCAGCGACAGGGAGAAGAAAGCCTGGCCGAGCGCCGCGTAAAGTACCGTCGGCGTCAGAGCAGAAAAGTCGGGGATCAGATAGAACTTCAGGCCTTCGATGGCATTCGGCAATGTCATTGCATAAATCATGAGCGCAATGATCAGCAAGAACAGTGTCGGCATCAGAAACTTGGCGGCCCGCTCGATACCGTTACTGATCCCGTTAGAGACGATATAGGCGGTGATGGCCATAAAGAAAAAGCCATAGAGACCGACTTTCATCCAATCGGCGGCAAATCCGTCGAACTGACTGCCGATCTCGAAGTTGCCCTGCACCATTTCCAGGAAGTAGCCGAAAGCCCAGCCCGCGACCACGTTATAGAAAGACAGGATCAGGACACCCGCCATCAACCCCATATAGCCGACTATCGCCCAACGGCGAAAGCCCAGCGCCTTGAAGGCGCCGACGGGGTTACGCCGGGTTTTCCGGCCGATCGCAATTTCCGAGACCATCACCGGATAGCAGAGCAGGAAACAGAACGCGAGATACATGAGCACAAATGCGGCGCCGCCGCCCTTGCCCACTTCAAACGGGAACTTCCAGATATTGCCAAGCCCGACTGCAGAACCCGCCGCTGCCAGAATGAAACCAACGCGGGAATTAAACTCTCCTCTGGACACTGTCATAGATTTTTTCCGAAACTCTTGTAGGAAGTTGATTTATTTAATTGTTAGAGGAGGTTCCCCCGAATCTCCAGCGCCTAATAAGAGCATATTTGGCACCTGACTGACAAGAGAGGGGAAAGATTTAGTGGTTTCCGGAACCGGAAAGGACGCAATGCGGATAAACGGTTAATTTTTAATCAGACTCAAGGAGTTAGTCGCAAGCGCCCAAGGATATTTCCCGGCCTCGCCGATAGAAGTTCGGCGTGTTTGCTGCGGCCGCCGACACAAAGGCTATCTGGCACCCATTGGGTTTACTTTGATATCAACACGTTAAGACTTTAATGATGGTTGAAGATCATTTTCGCGGATTGGCTACCGGCCTGCATCATCCTGTCCCCCTACTTGCCAGCAGCCGGTGGCCACTTCCGCGGGTGCCCCATTTCGTCTATGACAAGATGTGGGGTGTCTTCAGGCAGGATCCGCAAGGACTTGAGAAATTCGATGATCGAATCCCGATCGTAGTCCGTCAGTTCGGACCAGGCGATATGCACCGGCTCCGCCTCGCCGTGATGAGCCTCAATGGCTTCGCGCAGGGTTGTAAATCTGCCGTGATGGAAATATGGCGGCTCACTGGCCACGCCCCATAATTTGCGGGTCAGAAACCGCCGGTTACCGGCAAAGAATTCCGGAGAACCGGCCGGATGCAACATGTCGAGAGGCTCGAGATCTGTCGTCTGATCCGGAGCGGTGATGTCGTGTAACTTCAGATCGGTATACGCCGGCACCATCACCTGCCCGGTTTTGGACACCTTGAGTCGCGGCAAGGGCAATTTGTGGCTACTCAAATCAACCTCGACCCTGCTCACATCCCCTGGCCCCGCGTTCCCGGGAGGATTAAAAGGGCCTGGCTCGGAGAATACCCTGCCCTGCCCCGTTAGCGGCAGAGACGGCGTGTGGCAATTTCCACAGCCAATAGCGGCAAACTTTTGCTCACCGTTCCAAATCGCGGCCTCAATTTCCGGGTCCCCGGGAATAACCCGGCCGGGTGCCGGCAGAACAGCCTGAAACAATACGGCGGAAGTGATGTCCGCGGCGGTCAGCTCATTAATATGCCCGTCACCATCGGCATCCCCAGATTCCCCAAACCGCTCTGCCGATTGCATACCGTGATGATGGTTGAAAGCATTGTTGGTGAACTCTCTCAAGGAAACAACGGCACCGGCCTGATGAAAGGGCCTCAGCAGCAAATTTGGCGGTTGCCCGGGACCGGCACTGCGAAGGCTGGGTGCCGGCAAACCTTCTACCGCTTCGGTGTTCCAGTTGCCGTCGGATGTCCGGGACAGAATCCCGAAATCCACGCCCTTGCTGATCAGGGCGACAGCTTCACCGGGGCCGAGGGTGTCCCTGAGGCTCGCCAAGTCGCCACTCATCTGCCGCGCCAGCATTTCAATGTACCCGGATCCGAACATGCCCAGGGTATTACGTTCGTTGGCAATACTCTGCAAGGAGACAGGCTCGCCGGACTCGTCAACCGACCCTCCCGTGGGCAAGAGGTCAGTGCCGTCGAAACTGGCAAAGTCGAATCGTTGCCCCAGTACGAAGACATTGGCCACGTGGTCACCGCCGCCGCCAGAGCGAGGGAGGTTATGGCAACCCTTGCAGGAATTGGCGTCCGGCGCGGAAATCCGGTTGAAATTGCGCGGAAAAACCAGGGGCTTCGACGGATCTGCCAGCGGCGCCCCGGTACCTTTGGTCAGCGGCCGCCCGGCTCCGTCCTGGACCGTCCAGTTGGCCTCGAACAACCGCTGGCCATGGGCCAGCAATTCCGGAAGTGGCACCGACTTGGTGTCGGTCAAATGGTAGGGTATCGCCCTTTCCTGTCCAATCTCTGCGGTCACCGGAAAGGCGAAGGAGGCGACGGCGACAAGTGCCGTCAATCGAAATGGCTGACTCATATTCTCGTCCCTGCTGAGTATGCTCAAGCTATACGTTAGTTTACACCAGGCTCCGAAGAGAGCTGGCAAGTTACTCCGAGGGTATCCCTGTGCGCGCGGGAAATAATGAAAGAAATATTAACGTGAGCAGAAAATTCAGAGAAATCGAGGTTTGAGTGAGTCGCGGCCATGCCAGACTCCCGGCAATAAAAAAGGCAGCCTGAGCTGCCTTTTTTACTGCTGACTGAATCTTCAATCCAGCGCGGCCTTCAACTCCGGCAACACCTTAAACAGATCCGCCACCAGACCATAATCGGCAACCTGGAAGATGGGTGCTTCTTCATCTTTGTTGATGGCGACAATCACTTTCGAGTCCTTCATGCCCGCCAGGTGCTGGATGGCGCCGGAGATGCCGACGGCAATATAGAGTTCCGGCGCGACTATCTTGCCGGTCTGGCCGACCTGATAGTCGTTGGGCACGTAACCGGCGTCGACAGCGGCCCGGGATGCGCCGACGGCGGCGCCCAGCTTGTCGGCCAGCTCTTCGATCATGTGGAAGTTCTCACCGCTGCCCATTCCGCGGCCACCGGAGATCACGACCCGTGCGGCGGTCAGTTCAGGGCGCTCCGATTCGGTCAGCTCTTCGCCGACGAACGTGCTTTTGTCCGAACCTTCGCCCGCGACGTCAATGGATTCGACTTCGGCACTGCCGCCTTCGCTCGCGAGGGCGTCAAAGCCGGTGCTACGCACGGTAATCAGCTTCTTGTCGTCGAGACTCTGCACCACGGCAATGGCGTTACCGGCGTAGATCGGACGCTCAAAGGTGTCGTCACTGTCTATGGCGGTGATATCGGAGATTTGCTGCATATCCAGCAGCGCCGAAACCCGCGGCATCAGGTTCTTGCCGAAGGTGGTCGCCGGCGCCAGGATGTGACTGTAATCACCGGCGAGATCAACGATAAGACTCGCCATATTCTCCGCCGTGGGATGCTCCAGATGGGCCGCATCCGCGTGCAGGACCTTCGCAACGCTCTCGGCTTTTGCGAGGGTATCAGCCACTGCCTGGCAATTTTGACCGGCGACCAGCACATGGCTGTCGCCGCCCAGTTGCGCTGCCGCGGCGATGGTGTTGTAGGTTGCCGCTTGCGGCTCCTCGTTGTTGTGTTCCGCTATGATCAGGATAGCCATCAGATCACCTTCGCTTCGTTTTTCAGTTTGTCGACCAGTTCGGCCACGGACTCAACCTTGATACCGGCCTTGCGGGCGGGCGGACTGGAAACCTTGAGAACCTTGGTGCGGGGCGCGATATCGACATCGAGATCCGCGACCGCAACTTCTTCCAGCGGCTTGCGTTTGGCTTTCATGATATTCGGCAGCGACGCAAAGCGAGGCTCGTTGAGTCGCAGATCCGTGGTCACGACGGCCGGCAACGGCAAACTCAGGGTCTGCAGGCCGCCATCAATTTCCCGGGTCACTTCGACCTTGCCATCGGAAGGACTGACTTTGGAGGCGAAGGTACCCTGCCCCCAGCCCAGCATTGCTGCCAGCATCTGACCGGTCTGGTTGTTGTCACCGTCAATGGACTGTTTGCCCAAGATCACCATTTCCGGCTCTTCTTTCTCGACCAGTGCCTTGAGGACCTTGGCAACGGCCAGCGGCTCCAGTTGCTCGTCGGATTTCACCAGAACCGCTTTGTCGGCACCCAACGCCAGCGCTGTGCGCAGGGTTTCCTGGGCTTGCTGGTTACCGACGGTGACGACCACGATTTCGCTGGCGACGCCCTGCTCTTTCAGCCGGACCGCCTCTTCCACCGCGATCTCGCAGAAAGGATTCATGGACATTTTGACATTGGCGGTTTCGACGCCGCTATTGTCCGCCTTGACACGGACCTTGACGTTGGCGTCAATCACCCGCTTTATTGCAACGAGAATTTTCATGAATTCCCCTGTGGTTTATAATCCCGTGACTTGATGCGAGCCGGCCGGCCCGGCGCCGCAATAATCGAAGGCGGGATCTTGACGGACTCTGACCGTAAGGTCAATATCACACGCCTTCACCAACCTGACCAATACAAGGGGAAATCACAGGTGGAACGCGAATCCATGGAATTTGATGTCGTTATCGTCGGTGCGGGCCCGGCAGGTCTGTCGGCCGCCATCCGGTTACGGCAACTGGCCAGCGAGCAGGATCGGGAAGTTTCCGTCTGTGTAGTGGAAAAAGGCTCCGAAGTCGGCGCCCATATCCTGTCCGGCGCGGTTCTGGAGCCAAGAGCGCTCAATGAACTCATCCCCGACTGGAAGGACAAGGGCGCGCCCCTTGATACGCCGGTCAAACGGGACGAATTCCTGCTGCTCAAGGAAGACAAGGCCACCAAAATCCCCCATTTCATGTTTATTCCCCAGCAACGCAATGACGGCAATTACATTGTCAGCCTGGGTAATGTCTGCCGCTGGCTGGGTGAGCAGGCGGAAGCTCTGGGTGTGGAAATTTTCCCCGGCTTTGCCGCCGCTGAAGTGCTCTATCATGAGGACGGCAGCGTCAAGGGTATCGCGACCGGCGACATGGGCGTCAGCCGCGAAGGCGAACAGAAAGCCGCCTTCCAGCCCGGCTATGAATTGCATGCCAAATATACCCTGTTTGCCGAAGGTTGCCGCGGCAGTCTCGGCAAGCAGTTAATCGACAAGTTCAACCTCCGGGAAGGCAGGTCACCCCAGCATTACGGGATCGGCATCAAGGAACTGTGGGAAGTCCCGGCCGAGCAGCATGAAGAGGGTCTGGTCGTACACAGTGCCGGCTGGCCGCTCGACAACGACACCTATGGCGGCTCTTTCATGTACCACCTGGAGAATAACCAGGTGGCCATCGGCTTTGTCATCGGCCTTAACTACTCCAACCCCTACCTGAGCCCATATGACGAATTCCAGCGCTTCAAGACCCACCCGGCGATCCGCAAGACTCTCGAAGGCGGCAGCCGTATCTCCTACGGTTCACGGGCGCTCAATGAAGGCGGACTGCAATCGGTACCGAAGCTGACTTTCCCCGGCGGCTTGATGATCGGCTGTGAAGCGGGCTTTTTGAACCTGCCGAAGATCAAGGGCAGCCATACCGCCATGAAAACCGGCATGCTCGGCGCCGAAACGGTATTCAAGGCGCTTGTCGGCGGTTCTGAAGGCCATGACGAACTGGCGGACTACGAAGACGCCTTCAGGAACTCCTGGGTCTACGACGAACTGCACCGGGCGCGTAATGCCTACCCGGCCTTTCACAAATGGGGCATGCTCGGCGGCATCCTGTTCACCGGCATCGATCAACTTGTCTTCCGCGGCAAGTTACCCTTCACCCTCAAAGTCGACAAGCCTGACCATGAATGCCTGGAATTGGCGGCCAACAGCAAGCGCATTGAGTATCCCAAGCCCGATGGCGTGCTGACCTTTGACAAGATGTCCTCGGTGTTTATCTCCAACACCAATCACGAGGAAGATCAGCCGGTGCATTTGCAGCTCAAAGATGAATCGGTGCCCATCGACGTCAACCTGGCGCTTTACGACGAACCGGCGCAGCGCTATTGCCCGGCAGGCGTTTACGAGATAGTCCGCAACGACGATGGCAGTAACCCGCGCCTGCAGATCAACGCCCAGAATTGCGTGCACTGCAAATCCTGCGATATCAAGGATCCGACCCAGAATATCAACTGGGTAACGCCGGAAGGCGGCGGCGGGCCGAATTACCCGAATATGTAATGAGCAATAAAAAAGCGGTCAATTGACCGCTTTTTTAATTGGGATATCAGATGGTTTCATCGGGTCTTGCGGTAGATGCCCAGGCCAGCTGATGCCATCAGCAGGAACAGTGGCATACTGCCGCCACCGCCACCACCGCTGTTGCCACCGCCGGGCCCCGGATCGGCCGGTGCACAGTTGGTGTTGGCGTCGCCGCCACC
>JASBTO010000148.1 GCA_030148365.1 Kangiellaceae bacterium | reverse complement strand
CATCGTGCTCGCCGACAATGATGCCCAGGCCCGGTCCATCAGCATTACCAAAGCCAAGGCCAAAGGCATGGTGAAGGAGCATATCCGTTTCATCAACTATCTGGAGAAAGAAGGCAAACTGGATCGGGAAATCGAATTCCTGCCGAGCGATGAAGACCTGCAGGAGCGTAAACTCAAGGGCGAGGGCCTGACCCGCGCGGAGATTGCCGTGCTCCTGGCCTACGGGAAAATGGATCTGAAGGAAAAGCTTCTGATCCCGGAAGTTGTGGAAAATTCCTATTTTGATCGGCAACTGGTCCGTTATTTTCCTGCGCCCCTGCGCAAGAAATACCGCTCGGCAATGGATGAGCACCGGTTGAAGCCCGAGATTATCGCCATGGGTCTGGCCAATGACATGGTCAACTATATGGGCGCCAATTTCGCCTATCGGGTGGTGGATGAAATCGGTGCGACCATTGTCGAGGTCGCCCATTGCTTTTCCATGGCCAAGGAAATCTTCGGCATGGAAGAACTCTGGGCCGAAATTGATGCGCTCGACAACAAGGTACCGGCGGAGGTGCAGACCGAGATGATGTTCCAGTCACGGCGCATGATCCGGCGCACGACCCGCTGGTTTATCCGCAATCGGCCCAAAGATCTGGCGCTGGAAGATACCATTGCCTTCTACCGGGATGGCGTCGAGCAATTGCGCAAGCACATTACCAAGGTCATGGACGCCCGGGAAGCCAAAGAGCTGGAGCAGGATGCCAAAGAGTTTCGTGAGCAGGGCGTGCCCCGGGAACTGGCCTTTCGCACTGCCTACCTGTCAACCATGTTCTCGGCGCTTGATATCGTGGAAATGGCCAAACACGCAGACCTTCCCATACCCCTGGTGGCGGAAGTCTACTACAAGCTGGGTGTGGCGGCGGATCTGCACTGGTTCCTCTGGCAGATTGTCAAACAGCCCGTGGAAAATCACTGGCAAGCCTTTGCCCGGGCGGCGTTCCGGGAAGAGCTGGATTTCCAGCAGCGCAATCTCACCGAAGCCGTGCTCGCGGTTACCAATGACTGCAAGAATGCCGAAGAGCGTATCAAGACCTGGATCAGCCGCAACGAGAGCAATCTGCAGCGCTGGCGTCAGGTGGTGGCGGACTTCCGGACCGGCAGCAGTCACGAATTCGCCAAGTTTTCAGTGGCCCTGCGGGAGCTGTTGATCCTGGTACAACGCAGTCAGAGCGCGGCCGATATCGGCCGCAGCGCAGTGCGCAGGAAACCCCGGCCACGGGTGCGTCCGCCGGCAAAAAGCAAAGCCTGAGGCTCGTTTCCAGGTTATGGCCGTCACTGTCTCCGGGCAGTGACGGCTTTGTTCTGGCTGACATATTTCTGCCACTTTTGTTCATCGATTTGCCACACCGGTGTCGTCTGGCCGACACCGTTTCCTGTTCTACTGGACTCCATGAAAACAACTACCGGAGTTCAGCTTATGTGTGTCTTGATTGTCCCTGAAAGCATGGTCGAACAGGATCCCGCCGCACGGGATTTTGATACCTATTGGTCAACTCGCGAAAAGGATGTTGATGGCGTCCGGGACGAAGCGGCTGATTCGGCCCATCTGTTCCGGCAACTGGAGGTCGCTCGTGAAGCCTGATCTGGCGGCCACGCTGCTCGTGGACATGCTCGCCGCCGTCGGGATCGGCGTCGGGGGAGGCTTTCTGCTGGGTTGCCTGGTTATGCTGCTGATCATGGCCTGAAGCGGGGAGGGCCGCTGGCCCGGCGGACTGTAAATCCGCCGGGTCGTCGGCTTGCCGGCAATTACTGCAGACGGGCGCCGCCGTCGAGACGGATGACGCTGCCGTTCAGCATCTGGTTGTCGACGATGTGCATGACCATGCGGGCAAATTCGTCGGCGCTGCCGAAGCGTGACGGAAAGGGTACGCTGGCGTAAAGCTGCTGACGGATCTCTTCGGTCACTTCCGCCATCATGGCGGTTTCGAACATGCCCGGCGCGACCGCCATGACCCGCACACCCATGCGGGCAAACTCGCGGGCGAGGGGCAGGATCATGCCGGTGATGCCGGCCTTGGTCGCCGCATAGGCAGTCTGGCCCAGCTGGCCTTCATAGGCCGCGATGGAAGCCGTGTGGACGATCACGCCCCGCTCCGCCTGTTTTTCTTCCGGTGAGTTCTGCTCCATGTGACGAGCGGCGGCACGGGTCAGCAGAAAGCTGCCGACCAGATTGATGTCGACCACCTTCTGGAAGAAGTCCGCTGCCATCGGGCCCTTTCTGCCCAAAACCCGTCCGGCGCCCAGCACGCCGGCACAACCGACTGCGAGATTGATGCCGGAAAACCGCTCGGCGGCGGCGTCGACGGCGGCGTCAACCTGTGCCGCCTGACTGATATCGGTTTTGACGAACATGGCATTGTCGCCAAGCTCCGCCACGGCCTTTTCACCCTGGTCATCGTTGATGTCCAACAGGGCGACCTGGCCGCCTCTGGCAATGATGGCTTTGGCCGTTGCCAGGCCGAGGCCGGCAGCGCCGCCACTGATGACGGCTTTGAGATTGTCTTGAATCATCGGGAAAAATTCCGGTTACAAATCAGCTGCTGATTGTAGCAAAGTCAATCCGCGACTGCCGCAGGAGCGGCACTGGCGTTTATCGGTTCGGCGCGTAAAGCGGTGGCAGCGGGGACGGTTTGGCCCGGGAGTTGCGCTGCCTGAGTTTCAGGGCCGGCAACAGGGCTGCGAGGCGCGTGCCGCTCCAGGGTTCTCTCGCGGGTCCGTAGCGATGCCGTTCCAGATCCATCAATGCGCGCTTCAAGGCGGTGCTGTCGAGATGCGCCGCCAACTCATCCAGCGTCAGGATGTCCTGGCCGCCGGGCGTGGACTGACACCAGGCCAGCAGTGCAGTTGCCGTCGCCTGCGGATCATTGGCACGACAAGCCGCCCTGATGGCTTTGCGGGTGGCGGGCCGGGCGGCCGGAGTGTGCGTCGACGGCATGGATTTCCGGGCCTTTTGGATCATGAGCAACCAGCCCAGCGTCAGCAGCCAGAGAGTGGCAAAACCCCAGGCCGCGAACTGCCAGTAACCCGTTGCTGCCGGGGCGACCTGGAGCGGGCTGACCAGGGCCGGATCCAGCGCCGGAGCCACGGGCTCGACGGGCGCCATGCTGCTCACGGCCGCGCCGGGCTCGACCTGGATCCGGCTTGCGGGAATACGCGCGACTTCCGGTTCGTTTGTGATCACATTCCACCAGGACAGTTGGATTTCAGGCAAGGAAATATCGCCTTCCCGGGTCGGCACCAGAGCAATCTTCTCCTGATGAAAGCTGGTCACGCCGGCACCGGAGACGCTGCGTTTTATCTGCGGCTGGTCCCGGTAAAAATTGATGCCGTCAGTCGGCGCTATGTCGAGCCGGGGCAGCAGGGATTCGCTGACGCCCTCTGCCCGGATGGTCAGGGTCCAGGTCACCGGTTTGCCGACGGTGTATTCCGGACTTTCCGGCTGCCAGCTCTGCTCAAGGGAAATCTTTTTGGCCGGCAGCCAGGGATCGCCGGCATTTGCCGGGCGGGGCCGGACCTGTATGCGCACCGGCTCCGTCTTCATGGTAACCGGCCGGGTGCGGCTCAGAAAGCTGCCGAAGATGCTGTCACTGCGCGGTTTGGCGGTATCGGGGATCTCCGCGCTGAAAGTGACCGGCGGAATGACAAGTTCGCCGCTTTTCTGCGGGAACAGGGCATATTGGCGTTCCAGCACCAGATAGCGAACGCCATTGCGGGTAATCTCGAACTGATGATCGTCGCCGAGTTTTTCGATGACCGCCTGGTCGAGGTCCGGCTCGGTCAGGGAGGCGTATTTGGTTTGTACCGCCCGGTACAGGCGGACGGAATAGATCACCTGCTGCTGAACATAGGCTTCACTGACGTCAGCGCTGGCACGGATTTCGAGCAGGGTGTTGTCACCACCAGCGACCGGATCGACGGCGTCGTTGATGGTCAGGGACAAGGGCCGTGACGCATCATCACCGACCGCAATGGGTGGCAGGGCATAGGTGCCGGGCTCATCGGCCACCAGTTCCAGTTTCCAGCCGCGCACGCTCTGACTCTGGCCATTGACCAGGGAGTGATTCTGGTAGCGGCTCTGTCGCAGCAGGCGCAAACCTTCCGGCAGGGCCGCCAGATCCGGTTCGCCTTCCTGGGCGCCATCCACCCGGATATCGAGATTGAAGCTTTCTCCGGCCCGTATATCGGTCCGGTCCACCGTAACGCTTACCAGCGCCAGCGCCTGACCGCTCCAGATCGCCAGCAGCACGACAGTGGCGAATTTGCACAGGTTGGACATTACCAAATCTTCTCCTCTTGGGATTCGTCTCGACGTTTCAGATACTCACGATACATTTTTCGTCGGAGCAGACCGCCGGGATCGTCGGGGATCCGGCGCAGCCACTGCTCGAGTTCCTGATCCTTCTCTTCCGACTCCCGGGCATCGAGTTGCTGTTGGGGAGTGGGCTGTTGTTCGGAATCCCCGGGCGGCTCTGCCGACTCTGCTTCACCGGTCTGCTCCGGGTTCTCGGCGTCGGGCTGCTGGTCTTGTTGCCCAGACTCTCCCGGGTCCTGCTGTTGCTCCGAATCCTGTCCACCGTCCTGCGGTGACGATGAGGAATCGCCCTGTTCCTGATTTTGCTGCTCGGAATCCTGTTGATCCTGCTGCTGTTGCTCCTGTTGTTGCTTCAGGTTTCTGATCAGGTCGAGGTTTGCCTCGACATCTTCGCGGAAGGGCGGATTTTGGTCGAGCGCCTGCTCGTAGGCGGCAATCGCCTGATCAAAATCGCCAAGCTGGGCGAGGGCGTTACCCCGGTTATAGCTGGATAACGCCGAGTCTTTTTCTGCAAAGGCCCGGGCCGCAGTTTCATAGTCCCCCGCCCGGTAGGCGGCACTGCCCTGCCAGGCCGGGTCGTTGAAGAGTTGCGCGGCCTGCTCCGGATCTTCTTCGAAGACCTGCTCGCCCTGCTGGTCCGGCCGTTGCCAGAGGTCCTGCCAGATCCCGGCCTGTGCCGGCGCGGGCGCCAGGCCGAGGCCGGCACCGACCAGCAGCAGTGCCGGCAACCCTCCGTGACCGCGGCGGAAGCCGGCGAGCGCGAGGGGCAACAGCAGCAAGGTCAGCCAGACGCCACCGTCTTCCCAGGCGTCGGCGCGCAGATCGTCGGCGCGGGCCGCCGCATCGAGGGGCAGGCCGCGATTGGCTGCCAACAGATATTCAATATCACTGTTGTCCGCGGCCAGGCGGATCAGTCGGGCGTCATTGGCGCGGGCAAAATTGGCCAGGCCCTGATAATCGAGGCGGGGCATGACGATGGCCCCGGAGGCGTCCTTGAGAAAGCCTTCCTGGAGTTCGATGGGCGCCCCCTGGCGGGTGCCGATGGCCAATATCGACAGGGGATAACCCGAGTCCCGCAGGGACTCTGACATGGCTTGTAACTGCGTCTTGGTCGCGCCGTCGGTGATCCAGAGAATTTCACCATGGGCGCGGCCGGCATTGCGCAATAATTCGAGGGCCTTGTCCAGTCCCAGATCCGGACGACTGCCGAGCGCCGGCATGATCCGCGTGGACAGGGGCGGCACCAGGGCGCTGATGGTTTTGGCATCGCTGGTCAGAGGGCTGATGACAAAGGCGTCGCCGGCGTAGACCACAAGACCGGTTTCGCCATCCTTTGACTTGTCGAGCAGATCAAGCAGCTTGTGTTTGGCCCGGGTCAGCCGACTGGGTGAGACATCGCCGGCATCCATCGACAGGGACAGATCCATGAGGATGATCCGGGCCGCCTGGGACTGATACACAGGTTGGGGTAATTGGCGCCAGGTTGGACCCGCCAGCGCGAGCACCGCCAACAACCAGAAGCTGGCCAGCAGCCATAACCGGCGACGGGAAGCGACGCCACCGGTGCCGAGCATCAGTTGCAGCAGCGGCGCGTCCACAACGCTGCTCCAGGAACCCTGGCGCCAGAGACGCCGGCGGCCGGCAACAAGCAAAACCGCAAGGGGTACCAGCAGCAGCAAAAGCCAGGGCCGGATAAAGTGCAGTTGTTGCAATGCGGTCACGTCCATCAGGCAGCGGCTCCCTGCCAGCGGGGCCGGACCTGCCAAAGGAAGGCCAATGCCGAGATCAAGAGCGCGAGGCCCAGCGGCATGAAAAACAGCGCCTTGACCGGGCGGAAGGTTTCCGGCGTGTCGGGGACCGGTTCAAGCCGGTCGAGGATCTGGTAGATCTGTTCAAGCTCCGCGGTATTGCGGGCCCGGAAATAGCGACCGCCGGTGAGGCCGGCAACATTTTTCAGGGTCTCCTCATCCAGCTCCTTGCTCGGGTTGATCACCCGGCGTCCGAAAAAAGTGTCGTTGACCACCATGGCGTCGGCGCCGACACCGATGGTGTAGACGGTCACCCCGGCGTGGGCCGCCAGCTCGGCAGCTTGCACCGGATCCAGGGCGCCGGCATTGTTCTGGCCGTCAGTCAGTAAAATCAGCACCCGGTTCTGGGCGTTGCGCTCCCGCAGTCGCTTGACCGCGAGTCCGATGCCATCGCCGATAGCGGTCCTGGAGGTGCCGGCGAGACCGATTTCCGTGTCTTCGAGCATGGTGCCGACCGTTTTGCGATCAAAGGTCAGCGGCGTCTGCAGGTAGGCATTCTCCCCGAACAGGATCAGCCCGAGCCGGTCGCCCTGGCGACGTTCGATAAAGTCTCTGAGCAGCACTTTGACGGCCTGCAGGCGGTTGACCGGCTGCTGGTTGAGGACCATGTCTTCGGCTTCCATGGAGCCGGAGATGTCGACGCTGATCAGCAGATCGCGGCCGCTGGCGGGCAACTCGAGAGGCTCGCCGACCCACTGGGGCCGGGCAGCCGCTGTCACCAGCAGCGCCCACAGCAGGCTTTTCAGCCACAACCTCTGGCGTTGGCGGTGCTGGCCGCCGGATTCGAAATGTTGCCAGTGCAGCAACAGGGGAGCCTTGAGCGCGGCGCTGCGATCTTCGCCTGCCGGAACCAGCCAGTAGATCAGCAGCGGCAGCGGCAACAGGGCCAATAACCAGGGCCAGGCAAATTCAAACATGGCCGGAAGACCTCCCGGCGTGGGGAACCCCGTTGTCGGCAAGTTCCGGCAACCCCTTCACCCAGCGCCGGCAGGCGCGAAGCAAGTGCTCGCGATCGCTGTCTTGAAGACGCTGCGGAGGCCGCCAGGGATTCCCGGCCAGCGCTTCGATCAGCCTGTCATCGGCGTCGGTATCCCGCAGAAAATCGAGCCAGGCCTCGCCTTCCAGGCGGGCAACGCGCTGGCGGGGGAAATAGGCCAGTGCCGTGCGTCTGAGGATGAGCTGGCATTGGCGCAGCCAGTCCGGTGCTGCGTCGGTGTTTATTTTCTGCAGGGCCCCAAGGGCCGCAGTGGCGGCCCGGCGTCGCTCGCGACGGCGTCTGGCGCGCAGCAACGACCAGACAATCAGGGTCATTAGCAGCAGTGCCAGCAACCACCAGCCGGGCGCCGGTGGCCACCAGGACACCGGATCCGGCAAGCGGATGTCGCGCAAGTCCTGGAGTTCCGGATTCACGGCAGGCCTCCGGAAGCTGCCAGTGAGCCGCTGCGGTCCTGAAGGACGACGTCGCCAAGGTCGATGCCGGTCTCCAGAGACGTCAGTTCGGCCTGCTGGCTGAGAAAATAGTCTGCCAATTGCCGGCTTCGCTCCCGGAATGCCTGCTGATAGGTCTCGCGCAATTTGCGATCGCCGGTGTCCATGGACAGGCGATTGGCGCCGTCGGTCACGGTATAGTGACCCCGCGCCGGCAATTCCTGCTCCAGCGGATCGAAAATCTGCACACCATGAATGTCATTGTGGCGGGCGAGACGGGCGCAGTGACGCTGGCAGTTGTCATCAAAATCGGAGAAATCGCTGAACCAGTAGTGCAGGCTGCCGGGTTTGGCAACATGGCGCAGCCGTTCCAGGGCATGGGCGAAACTGCCGGCGCCCCGGTCAAAGCCGCGATGGCCGTCAGAATAGAGTTCATCAAGGCGGCGGTTATGCCATTCCGTCAGGGTATTGAGCAGCCGCAGTCCATCCTTGCGGCGGCTCGACGGCTTGATTTCCAGATGCTGGTCAGCGCTGAAGATCATGGCGCCCACCCGGTTACCGGTGCCGAGCGCCGACCAGAGACAGCGGGCCGCGAGCAATGCCGCCAGGACCGACTTGAGGCGTTTGCGGCTGCCGAAAAACATGCCGTCGTTGAGATCAATCACCAGAAACACGGGGCGCTCCCGTTCTTCCTGGAAAATCTTGGTATGAACCCGACCGGTGCGCGCCGTCACCCGCCAGTCGATGGTGCGCACGTCGTCGCCGGGTTGGTAGTGGCGCACCTCGTCAAAATCCATGCCCCGGCCCCGGAACCGCGACAGGTGGCCACCGACCAGATGGGTACGGACTTTCTTGCGGGGCAGGGGGATCGGTTGTCGGGCAAATTGCCGGCAGGCAACCAGGGCATCAAGGTCGAGACGCACGCTGGCCTCGGCTCTGCCGCTCAGGGCTTGTAATCGGGCCTTGTGGATCATGGCAGGAGGCGACAGCGTTCCATCAGGGCGCCGGGATCAGCGCGAGCAGGTGATCGATGGCCTGATCCGGATCGACGCCTTCGGCTTCCGCCTGGTAACTCAGCAGGATCCGGTGGCGGAGAGTATCGTGGGCGACGGCCTGGATATCGCCGGGCGTGACAAAATCCCGACCTTGCAGCCAGGCGTTGACCCGGGCGCAGCGATCCAGGGCGATGGTGCCCCGGGGGCTCGCGCCATAATCGATCCAACTCGCCAGTTGCGGATCCAGGTCCGCGGGTGTACGGCTCGCGGCCACCAACTGGATAAGGTACTGCTCGACCTCTTCCGCCATATAAATGTCGAGGGCTTCTTCCCGGGCCCGAAACAGGGCTTCCTGACTGAGACGCTCGGGGAACTCTGTCTGCTCACCCGGATGGGCGTGGGCTTCGATCCGGTTGAGGCGAAGAATTTCCGCTTCTGCGTTGATGTCCGGATAATCAATACGGATGTGCATCAGAAACCGGTCCAGCTGGGCTTCCGGCAGGGGATAGGTACCTTCCTGCTCGATGGGGTTCTGGGTCGCCATGACCAGAAACAGCTTTGGCAGCGGGTAGGTGGTGCGCCCAACGGTGATCTGGCGCTCGGCCATGGCCTCAAGCAGGGCCGACTGGACCTTGGCCGGTGCCCGGTTGATTTCGTCCGCCAGCAGCAGATTGTGGAAGATCGGTCCTTCCTGGAAATGGAAGCTGCCATCCTGGGGGCGGTAGATCTCGGTGCCGGTCAAATCCGCCGGCAACAGATCGGGGGTAAACTGGATACGGTGGAAATCGCCCTGGATCCCCGAGGCCAGTTCCTTGATGGCCCGGGTCTTGGCCAGACCGGGCGCGCCCTCGACAAGCAGGTGGCCGTCGGCGAGCAGGGCGATCAACAATTTGTGCAGCAAGGCTTCCTGACCGACGATGCGTCCACCGAGAAAGGTTTTGAGCTGCTGAATTTGTTCTCTGATTGGCATAAAGTGGTCTGATTATTGTATGACTGTCTTTGAGAGCCCTTTTTTAGCCCAGAGTTTCGACTGCGTCCAGCGAGGAGGCGTAAATAGCCGGCAAATAGCGGTTAAATTGTGCAAGGAAATGTTAATTGGCCCCGCAATGGCCGAAATTCGCGGATCTGGCGGTTTTCAAACAATCGTTTGAGTATCACCGGCGCTCTTGTACAATCAGGGCACGACCCCAATCGACGCACCACACTAAGGAAAGACTATGTCAGCGACTGAATCTGCGGCCATCAAGGCGAGCCCGCCTTCCGAAAGGGTCGCCATTGTCGCCGGCCTGCGCACGCCCTTTGCCAAACAGGCCAGCTTTTTCCACGGCATCAGCGCCATTGATCTCGGCCAAATGGTCGTGACTGAATTGCTGGCCCGTCACCATCTTGACGCCACTCTGGTTGAACGAGTCGTCTTTGGCCAGGTTGTGGTCATGCCGGAAGCTCCCAATATCGCCCGCGAAATCGTGTTGGGCACGGACATGGATGTACACACCGATGCCTTCAGTGTATCCCGGGCTTGTGCGACCAGCTTCCAGTCGGTGGCAAGCGCTGCCGAGTCAATCCTGACCGGCAACATCAGTACCGCGGTCGCCGGTGGCGCCGACTCGGCGTCGGTGCTGCCCATCGGGGTCAGCAAGCGTCTGGCACGGGCGCTCGTCGATCTTTCCAGGGCGCGCAGCGGCGGGCAGAAACTGAAGATCCTGAGCCGCCTGCGCCCCGGCGATTTGGTGCCGGTACCACCGGCGGTGCAGGAATATTCCACCGGTTTGTCCATGGGCGAGACCGCGGAGCAGATGGCGCGGGACCGGGGCATTACCCGGGAAGAGCAGGACGCCTTTGCGCACCGCTCCCACAGCCTGGCCGCCGAGGCCTGGAATTCGGGCAAGCTGGACGGGGAAGTCATGCATGCGGCGGTGCCGCCCTATAAAGACACGATGGTCCGGGATAATGTTGTCCGGTTTGATTCGGATCTGGCGGGCTATGCCAAATTGAGACCCGCCTTCGACCGGCGCTACGGCACCCTGACCGCAGCCAACTCCACCCCACTGACCGATGGCGCCTCGGCGGTCATCCTGATGAGCGAATCCCGTGCCCGGGAGCTCGGTTACGAGCCATTGGGCTATATCCGCAGTCATGCTTTCGCGGCTATCCAGGTCGATCATGACATGCTGATGGGACCGTCCTACGCGACCCCAAAAGCCCTCGACCGGGCCGGTCTGAAATTGTCGGACATGGATTTGATCGACATGCATGAGGCATTTGCCGCCCAGACGATTGCCAACATCCGTGCGTTCGGTTCGAAAAAATTCGCCGAGGAAAAACTCGGCCGCAGCGAGGCTATCGGGGAAATCGACATGGACAAATTCAACGTGCTCGGAGGCTCCATCGCCTACGGCCATCCCTTTGCGGCGACCGGTACCCGCATCATTACCCAGACCCTGCAGGAGCTGAAAAGGCGCGGCGGCGGCCTGGCCCTGACCACCGCCTGCGCCGCAGGCGGCATAGGCGCGGCGATGATCCTGGAGGTGGAAGCATGAATACAGAAGCAATCAGCAAAACTTTCACACTTCAGGTCGACGACGACGGCTTCGCTATCGTCACCATGGATGTGCCCGGTGAAAGCCAGAATGTACTCAAGGTGGAACTGGTCAGCGAAATGAAGGAGCTGCTGGAGCAGATCCGGGATCGGGGCGGCGTCAAGGCGGTCATTATCCGCTCGGGCAAACCCGGCTCCTTTATTGCCGGCGCCGATATCAGCATGCTCCGGGATGTCACCAGCGCCGAGGAGGCAGAAGCCATCGGTCGTGCCGGACGCGAAGCCTTCAATGAACTGGGCCAACTGGGCGTGCCGGTCGTGGCGGCCATTGACGGCGTTTGTCTCGGCGGCGGACTCGAACTGGCACTGGCTTGTCAGGGCCGGGTCTGCAGCGATTCGGACAAGACCCGCCTCGGCCTGCCGGAGGTCCAGTTGGGCCTGTTGCCCGGCAGTGGCGGCACCCAGCGGCTACCGCGCCTGGTGGGGATCGCGACCGCGCTCGACATGATGTTGACGGGCAAGCAGGTTCGCCCGAAGCAGGCCCGGAAAATGGGCCTGGTCGACGCCGTGGTGCCGGCCGCCAATCTGCTCAAAGCCGCCAAAAAGCGGGCCGTGGAATTGAAGGGCGCAGACCGGAAGAGCCAGGGCAGTTTCAAGGATTATCTGAGCCTTGCCGGGTTGCAGAGATTGGCGCTGGAAAGCAACAGTATCGGTCGCAACAAGCTCTTCGAGGAAGCGCGCAAGAAAACCCTGGCCAAGACCCGGGGCAACTATCCGGCGCCGGAGCGCATTTTGCAGGTGGTGGAAAAGGGTATCGAGGAAGGCGAGGCCGCCGGTTATGAAGCCGAGGCCCGGGCCTTTGGCGAGTTGGCCGTGTCGCCGGAAGCCCGCCAGTTGATCAATATTTTCCTGGCCGGCAATGAGCTCAAGAAGGATACCGGCGTCGAAGGCGTTACCGAACTGCTGGCCATCGACAGGGTAGGGGTACTCGGCGGCGGCCTGATGGGTGCCGGGATCGCCTTTGTCAGCGCCGACAAGGCCGGCAAGCAGGTCCGGATCAAGGATCGGGATGAAGACAGCGTGACCCACGCCCTGGCCTACGCCTGGAAGCAGTATGCCGGCAAACTGAAAAAAGGCTACATGCGCCGCAGCGAAGCGGGCAAACGCATGTCGCGAATTACCGGTACCACGAACTATTCAGGCTTTGCCGATCGGGATCTGGTTATCGAAGCGGTGTTTGAAGATCGGGATTTGAAACGGCAAATGGTCGATGACATTGAACGGGAGTGTCCCGAAGACGTGATTTTCGCGACCAATACGTCTTCCATTCCCATCGCTACCATCGCGGAAGGCGCAGCCCGGCCCGAACAGGTGATTGGTCTGCACTACTTCTCGCCGGTGGAAAAAATGCCCTTGCTGGAGGTCATCACCACGGAGCAGACCTCCGACCGGGTTACGGCCTCCTGCGTGTCCTTCGGCAAGCAGCAGGGCAAG